>JAWOCW010000131.1:0-3501 GCA_046483615.1 Desulfosudaceae bacterium | reverse complement strand
GCTTTTTCTTATTGCTGGAGATTCTCATCTAAGAAGGATTGCTCCTGCTCTTCCGTCGCGGCTGCTTCTTTGTCAGCATATTTGCGCAAACGACGTACCAGGACATTCAGATTGACCGGAATGATCTCTTTGGCAATGACTTCGTCCGGGACAGAAGAAGCGGCCGCTTCCGGCGAAGAGTCGGCCGGCGGCGCCTGGGTCCGCAGCACCTTTCTTTTATTAAGGTTGGCCCGGATATATTTTAAAGCTGTCATTACCGGTATAAACGAGGTCAGGGTCTGGGTGGAAATCGTCCGGCAGGAACGGCAAATGCCGGTGCATTGATTGGCCCCGGACAAGGGGGCGACGCTGGCGCGGTACAGGCACAAGTCCCCCTGGCAATGTTCACATTTTTCCACCAGGGTGCCGTCCTGCCACAGGCGCACCAGGGCTCCCAGCGGGGGCTGATATTCCCCGACATAGGCCAGTTCGATACTGGCCTCGTCCAGGGGGCAGTGATACAGCTGGGGAGTGTGAATAATGATGTCGGCGTACCGGAAAATCAAATCAAGATTATCCTGGAACAATTCAAATGTTCTGGCCTTTTCTTCCGGCGACAGTTCCGGCGGCGGAACAATCACCTCGATGATTCTTTGATTTTCCTGCGGTGGCATAATAATTCTCAGAATTTCCGGAAAAGAAACCCGGCCGGGCTGCTGGTCGGCTTATCTATCGGGGTTGCTGCACAACCAGGCCGAATCGCGGATAAGCCAGCCAGACAGGCCGGGCTTCCCTTCCCCCTCGTTACTTTTGTTACGTTCCCCTCTGAAATAGTTGTAGGTTTTTTTGTCCATCATTTCAACAAAAAATGTTTGATGAAACAAAATAGTGTTTCCAGGTGAAACAGGCTGAATTTCATGAAACAAAAATAAAACACCGGCCATGAAAACCCAACCCTCCCATAACAGATATCGGGATGTCGTTACCCTGAGAAAAATGTGCATGAGGCAGGAGGTTTAGGCCGGATGTTTCATGAAATGTCCGGGTTTACTTTATCCAGAAGAGAGGCCGCTTCTCCGCGGTCCATGTATTTCGGGACGGCATAAGTGGCGTTGGCTTCCCGGAAAGCCTCCCGGATGATCAGGGGATAATCGGAGCTTTTCAGGCTGTCGCATGTTTCCGGCAGCCCGACATTCTTGTACAGTTCGAAAATCCGGTCGACGAATTTTCGGGCCAGAACCGGGGTTGATTCGGACTCGGATCCCAGCCCGCAGGCGACGGCCAGGCGCGCCAGCCTTTTTTCCGCCACCGCCATATCGAACTCCAGGATATGGGGCAGAAACATGCCCACGGCCAGACCGTGGGGCAGGTCGTAAAAACCCGTCAGGCGGTGGCCGAAGGCGTGGGCATAGCCCACGGAACACTTGTTCATGGCCATTCCGGCCTTGTACGAAGCCAGCGCCAGAGCGTCTCTTGCTTCCAGGTCGTTGCCGTCTGCCAAGGCCTTCTCCAGGTATTTATTGATCAGGACCACCGCGTCCCGCGCCTGTTCGCCGGCGTCGGCGTTGAAGTACCTTCCGATATAAGCCTCAACAGCATGGGTCAGAGCGTCGAAGGCCGTCATGGCCGTCCACCGGGGAGGAAGTTTGACCATGGTTTCACCGTCCAGTATGGCCAGCCTGGGCACAATCTTCGGCGACAGCATGATAGACTTGACATGGGTGGCATCATCGCTGATAACCGCGCCCACGGTGACCTCGGAGCCGGTCCCGGCCGTGGTGGGAATCGCCACCAGCGGCAGGGGCGTCTTCCAGACCCGGGAGAAACCCACCAGGCTTTTCACTTTTCTGCGGCTCGGCAGGGCCGCCGCCACCAGTTTGGCGCAGTCAATGGGTGAACCCCCGCCGACGGCAATAACCACATCGACCTGGCGCGCCCGGCCGATTCGCACCGCCTCTTCGGCCAGGCCGACAGTGGGGTTGGGAAGGACATCGTCGTAGATTGTATACCCGATCCCCTCCTCGTTCAGGGATTTGAGCATCAGATCGGCGATACCCAGTTCCATAACGGTTTTGTCGGTTATTATCAGGGCTTCCTTCATGCCGTGGGCCGCGCACCATGCCCCTGTTTTGCCGCGAGAACCCGCCCCGCTGTAGGTTTCAGGTACCGGAATGTCAATGAATTTTGCCACGGTAAAAAGGAGCCTGGTTTGAATCCGACCCGATATGCTCATAAGACGCCTCCCCCTGAGTAAAATCCGAAAATTCGATTATCAGCGCAAACAAGGCTGGCTGTCAATTATCTTGTCTTTAGTTTATCCAGAGAGCGGCGAATGGCTTGGGCCTCCGGCTTCAGGATCAGGGTCTTTTCATAAAGCCAGATCAATTCGGCCGGGTCCTGCCGCGCCCGGCGGGCTCGGGTCAGGTTTTTTTCGGCCCGCTTACGATTCTCACCCCGCAGACCCAGCTCGAGGGAGCGTCGCAGGTATTTTTCCGCCTTATCCAGCCGGCCGTGAAACAACAGGTAGGTTCCCGCGCTGAAGTAAGCGTCGGGATAGTCCGGGTTGATGGCGATGGCTTTTTTAAAATAGGGGAAAGCCAGATCAATTTTTCCCTGCTGGACCAGTTCAATGCCCGCGTAATCATGCATCAGGTAGTTGTTTTCGGTGACGGCCAGGGTCCGTTTATACAGGGACAGGCTGTCCCGCCAGTAATTGACCTGGTAACAGGTTCTGGTGAGTAAAGCCGCCACAATGATGGCAGTGAAGATAAGGACAAAGGCCCGGGAGAACTTCAGCCTGGCCACCAGGTCATGGCCGCCCCAGACGACAATCACCAGCAGACCCAGCAGGGGCATGTAAACAAAGCGGTCCGCCATGGCCTGGTGGCCATTCTGGAGAAGGCCTGACACCGGGGAGAGGACAATCAGAAACCAGAACCATCCCATGGGCAGGTAGCGGTGTTTTCTGCCGGCCAGCAGCACCCCGACGGTTATCATTGTCAAAACCACCGCGGCCAGGGTGATTTCAGGCCAGGCCAGGTCGTGACCCGGGTGGGGATATAAAACGCCCAGCTCCTCCGGCCAGAAAATTTTTTGGAGATATTTCAGGCAGCAGACTACGGCGTTGGCCAGCCGGTCGGTCGGGGAGAGATTCTGGACGGATTGAAGGATATTGGTGTGCGCGGCAATCAAAAGGTTGAACACGGAAAAGAAAGCGGAGATCAGAAGCAGGGGAATCTTTTCCAGGAGAGGATAATAAACGGTGTCCGCGGAAAAGAGGCTCTTGCCGGGTTTGGCGGGCCGGGCTTTTGTCTGCCGGCGGTTCGGGGAGCCTTTCAGGAAGCGGTTCAGGGGCCAGTAATCCAGAAGCAATAACGCTAACGGCAGGGTGACGTACATGGGCTTGGCCATTAAAGACAGGACAAAGGAGGCCACCAGCAGTCCATACAGCCAGGGCTTTGATTTTTGGCGGTAAAAAAAATAAGCGCCCACGGTAATTAAAAAAAAGAAGGTGCTCAGCAC
>JAWOCW010000119.1:0-6138 GCA_046483615.1 Desulfosudaceae bacterium | reverse complement strand
ATTATGTGGTGCCTTATATTGAGTACAGCACCATCGAGAAAGCCGAGGATGATTTCCACGACAGTGAAATGTTCGTGGCGGGCGCGGCCTGGGCCAACGGCGGCTGGTACATTTACAGCGACCTGGCCTTTTCCAACGGCAATGATTTTATCGGCAGTTCGGGTGGCTGCAACAATCGTTTTGGGGATAATCCTGACCATGACTGGCTCTATCGCTTTAATATCAACTTCGGCTATTATTTCTAATCGGTATAAATCCTTAAAAAAAGCGGCCCGGCAATAGCCGGGCCGCTTTTTTTATGGACTGAAAACAGGAACTCCGCGGGCACCTACCGGAGCGGCCGGGAAAAGAAGGAAGTAAAAACTTGGGTCAGGAAGCTTCCAGCATGCGCCGGACCGCCTGCAGGGCGGAGAGACGGATATCTTCCGGCACCCGGATTTCCGGCCGCAGATCGGCCAGGCAGTCAACCACGGCTTGCGGTTGAATTCGCTTCATGTCCCGGCAAACCATTTTTTCGGAAACCGGGTGAAAGGTCTTGCCCGGGCAGGCCTTTTGCAGGGGATAGATAAGGCCGTTTTCAGTAGCGATCAGAAAGCATTTTTCAGTTGAGGTCCGGGCGTAACGCAGCATGCCGGAAGTACTTAAAACGGCGTCCGCCAGGGCCAGCACCTCCGGCCGGCATTCGGGATGGGCCAGAACCAGCCCTTCCGGGAACTTTTCTTTGGCCTGTCTGACATCGTCCGCGCGCAAGGCGTCATGAATGGGACAGCAGCCCTGCCAGCCATGGATGGTTTTTTTGGTATGGGCGGCCGTGTAGGCGGCCAGGTTTTTATCCGGGGTCATTAATATTTCGGAGGCATCCAGGCTATCGGCTATTTTAATGGCGTTGGCCGAGGTGCAGCAGATGGTGGAGACGGCTTTGACCGCGGCCGTTGAGTTGACATAGGTTATCACCGGAATGTCTCCGACCTCTTTTTTTCTGGCCGCCAGTTTTTCCGGGGTAATCATGTCCGCCATGGGGCAGCCCGCGTCCGGCGAAGGCAGCAGTACTGTTTTTTCCGGACACAGGATGGAGGCGGTTTCCGCCATGAAGTGCACTCCGCAGAAAACAATGACATCAGCCGTGGTTTCCGAGGCCTTGATGGAAAGCTCCAGGGAATCACCGCACAGGTCGGCCAGGTCCTGAATTTCCGGGGGCTGATAATTGTGGGCCAGGATTATGGCGTTTCGGTCAGCTTTAAGTTTTTTGAGTTTGGCGCTGATTGTGGTCATGATTTTATGGCTGTTGGTTGTCAAGAGTTATGACATCGGCATCTATGGGAATGTCAAAGGTAAACAGGTCGTCGTCAATCTCCCGGCCCAAAACAATTTCGCTGAAGGCGATGGTGGTGGTGTCGCCATAGGGGCTGACCGTTTTAATCTCAATCAGATTAAAATTTTTTTTAGAAACAGTCAGATATACGGCGGCAACCTCTGCGGGTCGGTCTGAGGAGTCTTTTCGGGGGGTAAGTTTCAGGACATGATTGTTCCCGGCTGACTGCTCTTCTTCTTCAGCCAGCTCAACCTGGAACTTGTTTTTAATTTGCCGAATCTGGGTCAGAAAATTGATTCCCGGTTCTTCCCCGAACAAGGCCGGCGCTTCTCCGACAACCACCTGGTTTTCTTCGGGTTTGTGGATCCACAAACGCTTGCCGTTGGTAATGATTTGCTGCGGGCTGGGCTGCTGGTACTCCCAGCGCATCTTGCCGGGGTGTTTGAAAAAGGCCTGACCAGTGGCGGTATCGGTAATATCCATGGCGGCCAGGGTGGAGGTCTGCTCAAACCGGGCGGTAAAGCCGCCGCAATCATAGCGTTTTTCCAGTTTGTTCAGAATTTCGGAAGCGGTCGGGTTAGAAGAGGCGGCTTGTTCCCGGGAAAAAGCGGCGGTGCCCGGAAATATCATCAGCACCACCAGGAGGCCGACGGCCACTGAAGAGGCGATGGGTTTTAACAGCCTGGACAAAAAAATAAACCAGCCCGTCCGCTGACGCCCGGGCGCGAATTTTTCCGCGGTTTCATCCCAGGAAGCGCTATTTTTGGCAGCCGGGCGGGTTATATTTAAAAAAGGAGAAGACCCCAGGTATTGCTGCATAGATCACGACATCTGCGAAGGTTCGCCATTGGACAGATAGGCCACGCCATAGCCATAGCGAGAGTTGTTGTTTTCATCGATGGTCATGCACCACCTGACCTCGGCTTTCCGGATTTTCCAGGTGCCCGCGGTAACCGGATCAAGCACCGACTCTTCATCGGCTTTGACCAGGATGCGCGTGCCTTCTTCCAGTGACAAGGAGGATTCGAAATAAAGTCCGGCGTCGCTGTAATTTTTCATGGTGGCCGTATGGTGGGATGGTGACGAAGTGTCCGTTTTGACGATAATCGGAACCTCGCACTTGATCCGGGGATACGCCCGGCGCTGTTTAATGGCCGTCATGCAAATTCCTCTCAGTCAAAACTTCACCAATTTTAAAAGCTGCTTGCTCCGGTCCGTGGTCGCTGGCGTCGATTGTGGCGGCCTGTCTTATTTAATTTAAACAGAAAACGAAACAAAGGTCAAGAACCATCAGCAACAGGACTATGGGGCGGCCAGTATTCAAACTCCGTTCAAAGGGAATCAGGCTCCGGTGGTTTCCGGCGCGATCCCCGGCCCAGGCCAAACATGAGGTAGATCAGCCAGCCGATAAAGGGAATAAAGGCGACCATGGCCCAGGCCGCTTTTTCGCCAAGGGAAGTAAAGCGCCGCCAGGCTACGTCTATCAGGGCCCAGCAGGTCAGGGCATAAGACAACAGGGCCACCGCCACAAGAATTACAGACCAGGTGGGCATGATTATTCCTTAAGTCGTTGACGGATTTTCAAGAGGGTGTCGGCATAATAGCTGCTGTTGTTGTAACGACGTAACACCCGGTGGGCCTGCTCCTGGTTGAGGCCGGGTTTCCAGCCATGATAATTCAGGTAGCGGGCCACGCTCATAATGGCATCGGCATGACTGAACAGGTCTGTTTTTCCGTCATTATTCGCGTCAACGCCCAGGGCCAGAATGTTGCTGGGCATGAACTGCGGGATGCCAAGCGCCCCGGCATAGGACCCGGTAATGGCCAGGGGGTCGGACAGGTTTTCCCGGTCCACATAAGTCAGAAAGGCTTTCAGTTCCTTGTAGGCCCAGGCGGACTTGCCGGACGCTTTCTGGCGGAACTCTTCCAGGCTCAGGTTGGAATCAGCAGATATGGCCTGCCAGAATTTTTTCCTGAGAGCCGGGTCAGCCAGAGCCGCCATAGAGGAGAGGATATTCAGGGTAACCGCCTGCCCGACAATCCTGCCGCAACGGGTTTCTACCAGAATAATGGCGGCAATGATCTCTTTGTCAACTTTGAAGGCCGCCTCGGCCTGCTCCATCCAGGAAAGGTGCCGCCGCATGTATTCTTCTGCCTGGCGGATGGATTCGGCGGTCAGAAACTGGCCATAATCAAGCCTTGCTTCACTGTGGTGAAAAAAACGCGCGATGGCCTCCTGTTCAAATTTAACCCGGGGACTGCCGTAGTAATCGTCGATTCGGGCGGCATCAAATCCGTCCTTTTTTAATTGCTGCCGCAGGGCGTAAAAATCCTCGGCGGCGCCGGCCGGTTTCGGGCCGGCGCCGTCAATCAGCAGCAGCGCCGTCAGCAAGCAGATTGCCGCCATCAGCGGTTTTTTGACGGTAGGTCGGGCTGTTATCAGCTGACTTTTTCCGGGAATCATTGGCCTTATCATCCGCGGCGCGGCGCTAATTGTATTCATAACCCTCCTGGTCTAACTGCCGGAAGCCATCCGCTTGTTTGCCAACAGGCTGTGGATTACAAGATTATCTGATATTGAGTTGTGAAGATAACCGGGTTAGCCCGGATATTTCATGAAATATCCGGGTTAGCCGTCTATTCCGAAAACTTCCTTAAGGCTGGCCAGGTGCTTGGGGTCTTCGCAGGAGGTTTTGCTGGTGTCGTCGGCTATGCGGGCCACCGGTCCGCCATTACACTCCACCATGTTAAAGCGGATGTTCAGCGGTATAACACCGACATCATGGGTTAAATCACTGCCTGTGCCGGAAGTGATGTCAATCATGTCGCTCAGGGTCTCGTGCAGTTCAATAGCGGTTTCGATGTTGACGTTATCGCAGAACATGACTGATTTGGTTTTGGGGTCAATGCCGAGCTTGTCAAAATGTTCGATCAGCTTGACGCACCAGGAGGTGGGATCGCCACTGTCATGCTGGCAACCATCAAAGAGTTTAGCCAGATAGAGGTCAAAATCACGAAGAAAGGCGTTGAAGCCGACCACGTCGGTCAGGGCGATGCCGGGTTCACCGTTGAATTCCTGAATCCAGTCCTTAAGCGCCGCCTTCTGGCTCAGCTCCAGGCGGGTGCCAAGCTGTTGATAGGCCACCAGCCAGTCGTGCCCCATGGTGCCAACCGGCCTTAATTTATGTTTCATGGCAAAATAAACATTGCTGGTGCCGACAAAAAGATATGAGCGCAGCCTTTTTTTCAGGGTTTCTAAGACCGTATCATGCCAGTAATGTGAATAACGGTGGCTGGTGCCGAAGTCGGCGAACTTGAATCCGGACAGCTGGCCCGTTTTCAAGAGATTGGTCAGATTGTCGATTTTTTTACCCAGCCGTTCCTCCCCGGTGGTCAGGGTGTCTTCAACGCTGTGAAAGCCCTTGGCGTTGATGCTCTGGTATTTGGCGTAAATCTCGTTGACAATGGCCAGGGTGGGCACGGTAAACAAAATGGTTGAAATCCAGGGCCCTTCGATGTCGATCTGCAGGCGCCGGTCATTATCCAGATAGGCTTTGATATATTTCCGGTTCAGCTGAAACAGGCGGAGATATTCGATGAAGTCTTTTTTAAAGCAGGGAAAGGAATCCAGAAAGTCCAGCTCCTCATCAGTGAAGCGCAGGCGGCAAAGCTGGTCGATTTCATGGTTTATTTCCTGCACATGTCCGATTTTCTTTTTGTTTTTGCATTCAAAGCGGTACCGGATATGGGCGTCCGGATGCATATGCAAAACGATTTGAGCCATCGTTAATTGAGAAAAATCAGTATCCAGCAGGCTGTTAATAACCGGCATTCAATTCCTCCAATAAAAAACGCAGCAACAACTCCCGCCATCCCTTATTTTGACAAAGTTTAAAAGCGTTGAAGCGCTTACCTGTTTCAAGTTTGTTGAATTATAAATTTTATACCGAAAAAAAAAATTTGTCAAATTTAAATATATTTAAAACAGATACCTGAAGCAGACGACAAAGACAAGCTCGTTCCGGCTAACAATCATGTTTAAGCACGGCTTTTAAAAACCGGCCGGTATGAGATTCGTTTATGGCGGCCACCTCTTCGGGCGTCCCGCAGGCCACCAGGTGACCGCCGTCATCCCCGCCTTCCGGACCCAGGTCGATAATGTGATCGGCGTGTTTGATGACATCCAGGTTGTGTTCGATGATAATGACCGTGTTGCCGGTGTCAACCAGCCGGCCGGTAACCGTCAGCAGCTTCTTGATGTCATCCAGGTGCAGACCGGTGGTGGGTTCGTCCAGGAAGTAGATCGTCCGGCCGGTGCTGCGTTTACTCAGCTCCCGGGCCAGCTTGATGCGCTGGGCTTCTCCCCCGGACAGGGTGGTGGCCGGCTGACCCAGGTGAATATACCCCAGGCCGACGTCTGCCAGGGTTTGCAGCTTGGCCCGGATGTTGGTGATATTTTTGAAAAATACCATGGCCTGGTTGACGGTCATGTCCAGCACATCGGCGATGTTTTTGCCCTTGTAGGGTACTTCCAGGGTCTCCCGGTTGTATCGCTTGCCCTTGCAGACATCACAGGCCACGAAAACATCCGGCAAAAAATGCATTTCTATCCTGATAATGCCGTCCCCGCCGCAGGCCTCGCAGCGGCCGCCCTTGACGTTAAAGCTGAACCGACCAGGTTTGTAACCCCGCGAGCGGGCTTCCTGAGTGCCGGCAAACAGCTCGCGAATGGGCGTAAAGATTCCCGTGTAGGTGGCCGGGTTGGAGCGCGGCGTTCGACCGATCGGGCTCTGGTCGATGTCGATCACCTTGTCCAACTGGTCGAG
>JAWOCW010000062.1:0-12175 GCA_046483615.1 Desulfosudaceae bacterium | reverse complement strand
CCGGTCCGGTCCGGGGATTGAGCATGACCACGTTACGCCGGCCGCGGGGGGCGCCGCTGTTTTCAACCGTGTTGACCCGGACACCGGTCAGCTGACCGGCCAGTTCGCCCGGATTGGCAATGGTGGCGGAACTGGCCACGAAAACCGGATTGGCGCCGTAATGCGCGCAAACCCGCAGCAGCCGGCGAAACACCCGGGCCATGTGCGAACCCATCACTCCCCGGTAGGTATGAATTTCGTCAATAACGATAATTTCCAGGTTCTCGAAAAAAGTCCGCCAGGAATCATGATAGGGCAATAGGGAAAGATGGACCATGTCGGGATTGGTCATGATAACGGCGGGCGGTGAACCGCGAATTTTTTTTCTCTTATAGTCGGAGGTGTCGCCGTCATAGATAGCGGCGGTGGCCGTGTCACTCAGGCCCGCCACGGCCGCCATCCGCTCAAAAGCCTTTAACTGGTCCTGGGCCAGCGCTTTTAAGGGAAAAAGATAAAGCGCCCTGGCCGACGGGGCCGCCTTGATCCTTTCCAGAACGGGCAGATTGTAAATAAATGTTTTGCCGCTGGCCGTGGGAGTGGAGACCACCACGTGCCGGCCCTGGCGGATATGGGTGATGCCCTCCGCCTGATGGGTATAGAGCGATTGTACGCCCATGCCCTCCAGGATGGTCCGCACCAGGTCACCGGCCGGAAAGGAGGCCGGACATTCCCGCGCCGGTCGCCTCCGGAGGATTTCATGATGAACCACCTCCCCGGCCATGCGCGGTGAGGCCACCAGGGAGCGGATATATTCATTGATGTTGCCGCGTTTATTCATTTGCCATAAGGCATGAGCCTGATCGATCCCGGATTTATTTCCGCCCCCCGGGGAAAAACTCCGGGGAAAAACCCTGGAAAATACTTTTCAGGCCATGATAAAGATTGTATAACTATACCAGTTAAAAGGTTGATAAAATTTTCCGTATAATATTCAGGTCGACACGAACCGACTATAGCACCATCAAAGATCAAACAAAAATCAAAAGGAAATGCCGATGAGAGGCGCTCTGTTAATCGTCACTTTAATCGCCCTGCTGGTGGTGGGGTTGCTGGTGATCAAAAACATGACTACTGAAACCGAGGGCGTCCAGAAGATGGAAACCGTGCAGAAAGCCAAAGACACGGCCCGGGAAGCCGAGGATAACGCTCAAAAGATCAGTGATAAGGCCAGGGAGGCGACGAGCGATCTGAACGTCCCTGATTGAACCGGCCACTTGTATTTTTTTACGAAACCATCATCAAAAAAACAGGAGCAACAATCATGACAAGCTGTTTCAGAACCTTTACCGCCGCGTTTATAGTCCTTATTCTTCTGTCAACGCCTTTATGGGCGCAGGAATTTCAGGCGGATCTGGGCGTGGGCGCCCACACCGTCCGGGGCGATTTCCAGGTGGAGACGGACATGGGCCGGGCCACCATGTACGCCGGCGGAGGGGTAATCTATGACGAGGATGACTATGCCCTTTTTAATCTCAAGTCCGGTTTGAAACAGAGCATCTTCGCGCCCGCCCTGACCTTCGGCCTGGGCTTCAAGGGCGTGGCCGGGGAATACGAAGGCAGTCACACCGATTTTGACGTTTACGCCCTGGGATTTTCATTGCTGGGCCAATGCGATCTGGCCCGGACCCAGGCGGCTGTTCCCCTGACCATCTACGGCGATCTGAACGTGGCCCCGGATCCCTTGTGTTTTGACGATTGCTCCGATTACCTGGAATTCAACGCCGGGGTGGAGTTCAACCTCATAGAAAACGGCGCCATATTCCTCCAGTACACGCGTCTGGAAACCGAGCTGGATTACCGCGGCCACGAACATGACGTCACGGATGATATTATCCAACTGGGATTCCGATTCCGCTTCGGATATTGATCCGCGCCTCCGGTGGATTTTTTCAGTGGATTTTTTCAGTGGATTTTTCCGGTGGATTTTTCCGGGGGATTTTTCCGGGGGATTTTTACGGGGGATTCCTCCGGGGCTCAACCGGCAGGCGCCGTCAGCGGTTGCGATAATGACGCCGACGGGGGCAGTTCAACGGAATAAGTTCGATTTATTTATTTTCCCCCAGGGCGTTGAGCAACAAAGTCAGCGGCCGGTCCTCTTCGTTATCCGCGTTCAAAGAAATCGGGGCCGGCACCCGGTAGGCGTCCTCTCCGGGGGTCGCCGCCAGCCACTCTTCCCGCAGGGCCTCCACCGTCCGGAAAGCGGGAGACTCAATGTCCACCAGGCTTTTTTCCAGAACCAGCTCCAGGCGACCTTTGCGTTCCTCCAGGTGCATCAGGGGAGCGATGGGAATGGCTACCGGCACCCATTTGTCAAAACCCTTTTCAAGGTTCTTGATGGCTGCCATCTGGCCGGTAGCGCCATTGGCCAACAAAGAAAAGACCGTCATGCCCAGGTTATAGGTGTAGGTAGCGTCAAACTGGGTGGGATCGTTACCCCGGCCGTCGTAGCCGTAAAAATGCATCTGGGTTTTGAACTGGGGCACTGATTTCTTGAAGATTTTTTCCACGGCCGGCGGCACGTCCTCATTTTCCAGGATAGCTCCTTCGCGGATCAATTCGTTTTTCAATGTCTTAAAAGAGATAATCCGGTTTTTAACCAGGAGATAGTCGTCCCCCCAGTTTTTAAACAGAACCGGTCCGTAGTAATCAGGCTCCAGCCCGGCCTTGGACAAGGTATCCATATAATAAGCCTTGGGGATACCGATCCGGTATTCACCGTTTTCCTTAAGCCGGTCCAGATAATCACTGACCAGGCCCATAATGACCTGCTCGGTCCTGACCTGGGAAAAAGGGAAATTACCGTGGCTGTCCCGCTCCATCAGCAGCCCTTCCTGGAAAAAGGGAGGGATATCATTAAACAGGTCATCGTCCCGGGTATTCCAGACGGCGAAATTCGTCTCGCCTTCACGGGATCGCCGGGCCAGGCGGCGCAGGTAATCCAGTTTATCCTCCAGCAGCATAAAGTCGGTATGGAAATCGGTGTCATGGGTGGCGTTATACTCGGCGATGATGGTGTTGAGCTTGATAATAAAGACTTGTATCTCGTTGATAAACTCCAGCAGTCCTTCCGGGATGACGATCACTCCGTAATTCTTGCCCACGGCCGCCCGCCGGACAATACCTTCACAGATAACCCGCGACAGATGGCGCAGGGTCATGCCGTAAGCGTTGTAATCCACCCGGCCCTCTTTTTCCGCTTCCCGGAGCCGCTCTTCATCCACGTAATCGGCCAGATCCTCGCCTACGAAAGTCAGGTTGGCGTGAGTCTGCAGAGCCACTTCCAGTGCCAGATGACTGGCTACCCGGCCCATGACCTTGCAGACATGCCAGTACTTGACATCGGAGCTGCTGTCCGTGCAAAGGTTGCCGACCTGCCGGGCAAAGGAACGGGCCGCGGTGTGAAAACCAAACGACATGGCGCACAACACCCGGCCGTCATTGTCCCTGACCTGGATATCGCCGTCAATGGTCTTGGGCACCCCGATGACCTGCACCCCGTCCTCCAGTAACTCCTGGGCCAGGAAGGCCGCGTTGGTGTTGGAATCATCCCCGCCCACGATGACCAGGCTGCTCAGATCCAGTTTGCGACAGGTCTCCCGGGACAGCCGCATCTTCTCCCGGGTATCGATCTTGGTACGGCCGGTTTTAATCATGGCAAAGCCGCCCAGGTTGCGGTAGCGATCCACCAGCTCAGCGGTGATTTCCACCGCCTCTCCTTCGATAACGCCGTCCGGACCCAGCAGAAATCCGTAAATAATGGTGTCGGGATTGGCTTTTTTGGCGGCATCGAACAGGCCGGCAATGACGTTATGCCCGCCCGGAGCGGGACCGCCTGAAAAGACGATCCCGATGTTGCGCCGGGCCTGGTATTTTTTCTTAAAGTCCTCGGCCGGCGCGTCTTCGCGGTAGACCTGCTGCACCATGTTGCCGATGATATCCGGCAAAGCAGTTTCCGCCGCCCGGTGGGTGGTAAAATTAAAGCCGGGGACTTTATGAACGGCGGTATATGAACCAGAAAAGGCGTCACACCTGGCCGGCTGATAGTTCAGCCTGGCCCGGGCCTCGGCACTGAATTTATCGATAACCTTCCGGACCTCTTTTTTCTTTAAAAACTCACTGAAATCAGATTCCGTTTGTCCCATTTTGACCTCCTCTGCGCCTGCTTACCGGCCCCGCCGAAGAAAAAAGAAAAAACTGATGACTGCTCATATAAATTATCATGGTATCATATCGACCACCCCGGTTGAGTGTCAAGAATTTAATCCCGGCCTGACGGCGAACCGGCGGCAGTGCCTGAGGAACCGGCCAGCACGATCGCGAGCACCGGTAAAAGCCCCATGGAAAAGCAATGGTTTTAACCCGGATATCTCATGAAGCCCGACCAGTCGTCCCCCCTTTTTTCCGCGGCCGGAAAAACCATCTTCAAAAAATTTTCATGCCTTTGAAATCCGGGGCAAACATTGTATAATGCGAGTTATCAGATACCTGAATTAAAAGTTATTTATTTATAAAAATATGAAGGGCTCAACTCCGATATTACAAAGCTGTCCTGAAATATTCTAGAAAAAACCGGGCTGTCACCAACATAGAAACACTGGAGAAAGAGCATTATGGATTACATCAAAATTCGCTTCAGTACCGACCTGGACCAGGTCAGCAGGGATCTCCGGAGGACCATGGAAGATGTCTTCGGTTCCACCACCCCCCTGTTTTCCCATGCCAGCAACAAGTGGAAACCGCAGATGGACCTTTATGAAACAGCGGATGAGATTAAAATCGTGGCCGCCATGGCCGGCGTCAGTAAAGACAGCCTCGAAATCGAAATCAATGAACGGGCCGTAAAAATTTCCGGTATCCGTACTCCGCCGGCGCCTGAAGCCAAAGCCCGGTTCTGCCTGGCGGAAATTCAATACGGCCGGTTTGACCGAGTTCTGTTTCTGCCCCAGCCCATTGACACGGACCAGGTCTCCGCGTCCCATTCAGCCGGCATGCTGCAGATCAGCATGGTCAAACGGCAGCAGCCCCGTTCCAGAAAAGTGCCCATCCGGGATGAAGAAACCTGATCAGGTTTTTGACCGGTATTGCCGGACCTTTTTTGACACTTGTGAATTTATACTTATATTTTAACCTGAATAATGATTTTACGGCTGAGCCGGCCAGCACCGGACCATAATCGGGAAATTAACCGAATCTGCTTATTAGCTCGGATACGCGGCCCAGCCCGGGCGATTGGCTAAGCGCTCCCCAATAGATTTGATATGCGGAGGATTTCATGAACGATCAAAACTCATCTGAATCAAAAGGGCTTGCCCATTCAGATAATTTACCGGAAAAGCTGCCGCTGATGCCCCTGGTTGACGGTATTCTGTTCCCTAAAATGGTGCTTCCCATTGTAGTCACCCAGGCGGAGTACATGGAAATGATTGACAAGGTCATGGCCGGCAAACGGATGATAGGCCTGGTCGCGGCCAGGAACCAGGATAAAAAAAGCCAGTTCGCGCCGGACGACCTTTATGATATCGGCACCATTGCCATGATTCTCAAAATGGCCAAGTCAGAGGACGGCAATATCAACCTGATGATCCAGGGTCTGAACCGGTTTCGCGTTAAAAAAATATTCAAAACCAGATTTTACATGGAAGCGACCTTTGAACAGATCAGCGATCCCCCGACAAAAGACAAGGAGACCCAAGGGCTGATGGCCAACCTGGCCAAGATATTCCAGGAAATCGTGCAAATTTCGCCGGGCATTCCCAACGAACTGGGCGGGCTGTCCACCACGGTTGAAGAACCGGGCACCCTGGCCGACATGGTCGCCTCAACCATCAACAGTTCGCTGGAAGAAAAACAGGACATCCTGGCCACCCTCGACCCCAAGGAACGTCTCAGAAAAATCACCAAGCTGGCCAATCACCAAATAGAGATATTGAAGCTGGGGGACAAAATCCAGTCCCAGGTTAAGGAAGACATGAGCCAGCAGCAGAAGGAGTTTTATCTGCGTAAGCAATTAAAGGCCATTCAGGAAGAACTGGGCGATACAGATACCAGCAAGATGGAAGTAGAGGAATACCGGGCCAAGATCGAAGCCAAAAACATGCCGGAAGAAGCGCATAAGGCCGCCATGCGGGAATTGGACCGCTTTTCCCGCATGCACCCATCATCTTCGGAATACACCGTCTCGGCCACTTATCTGGACTGGCTCACGGAACTGCCCTGGGATGAAAGCTCTGAGGACAAACTGGATATTTCGTCAGCCCGGAAAATTTTAAACAAGGACCACTTCGGGCTGGAAAAGCCCAAAAAACGCATCCTGGAATACCTGGCCGTCAGAAAACTGAACCCGGCCTCCAAAGGGCCTATCCTGTGCTTTGCGGGTCCTCCGGGAACCGGCAAAACCTCCCTGGGCCGGTCCATCGCCAACGCCCTGAACCGCTCCTTTATTCGCATTTCCCTGGGCGGGCTCCGGGACGAAGCCGAAATCCGTGGCCACCGTCGCACTTACGTGGGCGCCCTGCCGGGCCGGATCATTCAGGAGATCCGCAAGGCGGGCACCAATAATCCCGTTTTCATGCTGGATGAGATCGACAAGGTCGGCGCGGATTTCAAGGGCGATCCTTCCTCCGCTCTGCTGGAAGTGCTGGACCCGGAACAGAATTATACCTTTTCCGACCATTACCTTGACGTGGCCTTTGATCTGTCCAATGTCATGTTCATCGGTACCGCCAATATTACCGACACCATCCCGCCGGCCTTAAAAGACCGCATGGAGATTATCGAACTGCGGGGATATTCCCTGGAAGAAAAGATCAAGATCGCCACCCAGTACCTGATACCACGCCAGCGCCGCGAAAACGGCCTGACCTCCAGCCAGATTTCTTTTACCAAGGGAGCCATCCGGCATATTATCAGCGACTATACCCGGGAAGCCGGCCTGCGCAACGCGGAGCGTGAAATCGGTTCAGTCTGCCGGGGCGTGGCCGCCAAGATCGCCGAGGGTAAGAAAGTGTCACCATCCATAAAAATCGACGATCTGAAAGAGTACCTGGGGCCGATTCGCTATACCTCTGAAATCGGAGAACGGGCCCTTTCGCCGGGGGTGGTCATGGGCCTGGCCTGGACGCCGGTAGGCGGGGAACTGCTGTTTGTGGAGGCTACCTCCATGAAGGGTAAGGGTGGCCTGACCCTGACCGGTCAGCTGGGCGACGTCATGAAGGAATCAGCCACCGCCGCCCTGAGCTATATCAGGGCCAACGCCGATAAATACTGCATTGCCGAGGATTTTTACGAAACCACCGATTTCCACATCCATGTTCCCTCCGGCGCCATTCCCAAAGACGGTCCTTCGGCCGGGGTGACCATCCTGGTGGCGCTGGTTTCACTGTTGACCGGAAAACCCGTCAAAAACAGGCTGGCCATGACCGGCGAAATAACCCTGCGGGGCAAAGTCATGCCGGTGGGCGGCGTCAAGGAAAAAGTAATCGCGGCCCAACGCGCCGGCATCAAGGAAATTGTGCTGCCCCAGACCAATGAAAAAGACCTGGAAGACATCCCTCAAAAAGTCAAAAAGGAGCTGACCTTTCGACCGGCCGCCACCATGGAAGAGGTCTTGAAAATCGCCTTGGGCGGCCGGAAAAAAACATAATCCAACTACGGGGTCAGGCTTGGCTTATTGCGTATTGCTTTTTTTTGCCAACGACTTATATTAATAAGCCAATAAGCCAAGCCTGACCCCGTAGTTAAAAAAAAGAGTTATGTAACAGGCCCGGCCACCCAGACTCTACTGTCTGTGGTGGCTTTTTTTATGGAGAAAAAAGATTTTGAAAAAGCTGATCATAATCGACAATTATGACTCTTTTACCTACAACCTGGTGCAGCTGTTTCTTTTGTTTGACCTGGATATCAAAGTTTTCCGCCACGACCGGATTGATCTGGCCGGGATTGAAGCCACCCGCCCGGATTACATTGTCATCAGCCCGGGGCCGAGAACACCGGCCCGATCCGGGATTTCCATACCGGTCATCAAGGCCCTGGGTCCGGATATCCCGATTCTGGGGGTATGCCTGGGCATGCAGTGCGTCAACGAGGCCTTTGGCGGCGTGACCACCCGCGCTCCCCTGCCGGTTCACGGTAAAACAGACGCGGTTTACCATACCGGCCAAAACCTTTTTTGCGGCCTGCCTTCTCCTTTTCGGGCGGCCCGGTATCACTCTCTGATAATTTGTCCCGAAAACGACCGGCTGGCCATCTCCGCCTGGACCGCTGACGATATTATCATGGGATTGTGGCATCGGGACTACCCCATCTACGGGGTACAATTCCACCCGGAGAGCTTTCTGACTGACCATGGCCGGCAACTGGCGGAAAATTTCTTATGTCTGAAGAGGCCTGGAAAATGATTGACCAATATTTAAGAACCCTGGCCGGACCACGTCGGATAATGACTTTGGCGATTCATCCGGAAGAGCCGTTTCTGGATTTTGCCGGACGCTTCGCGGAGGAGCCTGACACGGTGCTGCTGGCCAGCGGCGGCGATCTGGACAGCGCCAGGTATCACCTTTTGGCGGCCTGGCCCCGACTGACCATGACGGCCCGGGCCGGAACAGTTGTATTCCGCGCGGAGGCCGGCCGAAATAATTGGCAACAGACCACTTGGGAAATATCTCCGTTCCAGGCGCTCCGGGCCCTGCTGGCCGCCTTCCAGGTCAGCGGAACAGTGCCGGACCTGCCGGTGGCGGCCGGCCTGTTCGGCTATTTTGCCTATGATCTCAAGGACTGGCTGGAAGAACTGCCCAACACAGTGGTTGACGACCTGGCTCTGCCGGACAGCTACCTGATCGTTCCGCGCCTGATCATGGTACACGACCGCTGGTCAGGCGAAACCACGGCCTGCCTTCCGGAATTTCCCGACCTTGATACCGGGGAAATTCTGGACCGGCTCGAGCGGCGCCGCCAGGGACCGCCGCCGGCTTCCACAACCATTGCCGGCGGCGGCCGGTTCAGTTCCAATTTTACCCGGGCTGATTACCTGGACGCCGTCCAGACGATTATCGACTATATCGCCGCCGGAGACGTCTACCAGGTCAACCTGTCCCAGCGCTTTGCCACGGATTTCAAGGGCCGTCCCTTTGACCTCTTCACCGGCCTGTTTCAAAAAAACCCGGCCCCCTTTTTCGCCTTTATCAACGCCGGCGACCACCACATCATCTCCACTTCGCCGGAACGATTCCTCAAGCGGCAAGGAGACCGCCTGGAAACCCGCCCCATCAAAGGAACCCGGCCCCGGGGCAAAACCGAGGCCGAGGACCGGGCCAATCGCGAAGAACTGCGCCAAAGCGCCAAGGACGAAGCGGAACTATCCATGATCGTGGACCTGCTGCGCAACGACCTGGGCCGGGTCTGCCAAGGCGGTACCGTGCGCGTGACCGGCCATAAAAAAATGGAGGCCTACCACAACGTCTTTCACCTGGTCTCTATCGTGGAGGGGGAACTTGCCGCCGGCAAAGACGCTGCCGACATCCTGGCCGCCACCTTTCCCGGCGGGTCCATAACCGGCTGCCCGAAAATCCGGGCCATGGAAATAATTGATGAACTGGAACCCTGCCGCCGGCACATTTATACCGGGTCCATCGGCTACATCAGCTTTCACGACACCATGGACCTGTCCATCGCCATCCGCACCGCCACCATTCGCGACGATCGGCTGATCTACGCCGCCGGCGGCGGCATCGTTTATGATTCTTGCCCCGACGATGAATTCGCTGAAACCCTGGCCAAGGCCGACACCATCCTGGCTCTGCTGGAGCCGGAAAATTCCGGGCCTTCGGTGGGTCCCTGGGTCTGGCTGAACGGCCGTCTGCAGCCGGCTGACCAGGCTGCCGTGCCGGCCGGATCTCCGGGCTTTCAATACGGAGCCGGTCTTTTTGAAACCATCCGGGCCGACCATGGCCGGCCGCTTCTCCTCGACCGGCACCTGCAACGACTCCGGACTTCCTGGACTGAACTGTTCCAAACGCCCGCTCCGGATCCGGACTGGGCCGCCATTATCCGCCAGGTTCTCCATAAAAACCGGCTGGACCACCAGCCGGCGGCCGTTAAAATCATGGCCGCCCACGGCTGCCGCCGGCAACCTCCCTGGGACCATACCCTGATCGTGACGGCCGCTCCTTATACCCACCGCCTGGACAAGCTCGACAAGAAAGGCCTGAACCTGATCGTCTATCCGCAGCCCCGTTACATCCCCACCGCTTCACATAAGACACTCAACTACCTTTTTTATTACCAGGCCGGCCAATGGGCCGTCCGTCAGGGCGGTGACGAAGCCATTATACTCAACCCGGACGGCACGGTTTCGGAAACCAATACCGCCAATATCCTGCTTTTCCAGGACGAGACCATTATTGTCCCGGTTTCGGCTACCGTCCTGCCGGGGGTCACGCAGCAGGCGGCCCTGGAATTTCTTGAAGGCCTGGCATGGCCTGTCCGCCGGCAGCCGGTTACCATTGAGGACTGCCTCCGGGCGGAGGCCGTTTTCCTGACCAATTCCCTGCTGGGCATGGTCGCGGCCGCCGGTATTAACGACAGCAGCATCCCCCCGGTCGCCGCGACCTCCGATATCCCTGCCCGGGTTAACCAGTGGCTGGGAATAAACCGTGCCTGATTTGAACCGGGCTCCCCACAATTGCCGCGCCCGGATCTTTGACGCCGACCTTTACTTTTCTTTACGCAGCGGAGACCGCCGCAAAAACCGCAGGACCCGGCCGGTCAATTCAATGGCGTCTTCCGGGCACATCTCCTGGCAGCAATAGCAGCTTATGCAGGCCTCTTTATCCGCCCGGGGGAAATCACCTTTGGCCATGATCATGGCCCCGGTCGGACAATGGTCCACGCATAATCCGCAGCGTTTGCAGACATCTTCTTTTACCTCGGGCAGGCAGTTGATCCAGCCGGACAAAAAACGATTAAGGACAATGCCCATCAAGCCGGGCACATAAGTAGCCGGCATCTTGAAACCGACGGCCGGCACGATATCAGCGCCGCAATCGATGGCGTCCAGATCAATCGTTCCCAGACCACGCTCGGCGGCGATCTTCAGGTGAGGGACGGCGGCCGGTTTTTTACCGACCAAAGATACGGCCACGGCATCCAGGCAGACGGCGTTATCGCCGGCCAGGATCTTGCCCAGCCTGCGCGGCCGGCCGTTGCTGGGGCCGTTTCCCTCCATGGCCACGATGGCGTCCATGATGGTCAGGTCCGGCGGCCGCAGGGCGTAGATGTCCACCAGGGCGGCGGCGAACCGCCGCGGGGTGGAGGCCTGGTGATGCACCCGCATCTTGTCCCCGCCGACCACGTAGCCGAAAGTATTTTTCACCGCCCCGGTATAATAGGTCAGTCCGTGAGTTTTCAGTTTGGGCAGATTGATGACCAGGTCAGCGGCCAGCACATCGTGGGCGATCATAACCTGAGCCACATCAGGATTGGCCAGGGCCTGCTTGACCGGGGTCCGGCCCAGTTGAATAAAACAGCCGCCGGCAGCCTCACAGCCGCCGGCAGCCTCTTTGATCCCGGAAATTTCAGCCGCCTTTTCCGAGCGGCCGTAACCGAACACACCGGGATTGTCACCCACCATCACAGTCGCGCCGGCGGACCGCAAGCGGTCCACCACCGCCGCCACCAGGGCGGGATGGGTGGTCACTCCCTTTTCCGGGAGATGACCGGCCAGGATGTTGGGCTTGACCAGGACTGTTTTGCCGTCCAGTTCCAGGGGGAAGGAGGCCAATATCTCGTCGATAACTCCCGGCAAAGAGCCGTCGGTATAGTCCGCCTCATATATCAAGACACGGTCCTGCTTATTTTTATTGGCCATCCCCTGCCTCCTTATAACTTGACCTGACCCGGTAGGACTTGCCCGCCAGGCAGAAAATTTTAAGGTCGGGCCAGCTACACTGTTGTCCAAAATAAGATTACAGCGGTCTCGGTGGAAGTGGTTTTTATTCGCACCTGGCCCCTTTTGGGGGCCGGTTACCACCGTCTGCTAAATTTCTCGAACTCGGGCTGACGCCCTCAGACAGCGAGAAATTCTTAACGCAGCCGGTGGTAACCGGCTTTTCCCCAAAAGGTGCCAATGGTGCTCATAAAA
>JAWOCW010000124.1:0-2644 GCA_046483615.1 Desulfosudaceae bacterium | reverse complement strand
TTTTGACATAGGCCACTTCTTCTTCCGTGAAAGGCTTATCCTTCTGGCGCTCCAGGGTGATGGCCCCGTAGTACTGGTCCCGGCCGTAAAGCGGAACGGACAGAATCGCGCGGGTGCCGTGTTTCACCGCCAGGGTTTCATGGTCGCGGAGAACAAGGTCCGGGGCTTCCTCCGGGGCGGGGTAAATTATTTCCGTCCGCTGGGCCACGGCTTCATCCATGGCGGCGCCGATGGCTCGAAAGAGATTCATCTTTCTGCCCACCACAGCGGAATGGGACACCGCCAATACCTGGGAAAATTTCTTTTTGATAAGCCCGAGACTGACCCGATCGCAGGCCAACCGGGTTGAAACCGTCGTGACAAAGGCCATGGCGGCGCCGTCAAAATGCTCCTCGGCCAGCACGCCGGCCAGGATATCCACCGCCGCCTTGAGCCGGGAAAGCGAATCACTATCATCCAGGTTGCGACGACGGCGGTAGTGATTTTCTATCCAGACCACCCCCCACTGGAGGCTTTCCATGGCCGGCCGCAGCAGATCTTCCCGGGCCGCGGCTATCTCCACGGCAACGGCACCGAGACACTCCCCGTCAACGATAACGGGATAAGCCAGACCATAGCGGGAGGAACCGTCCACGGCCTCCAGGCCCACCAGCATGCCTTCCTGTTCGGACAGGGTCTGTTCCAGGATATCGGCCAGCCGTTCACTGTCCCGTCCGTCTTCCGGCCAGGCGGCCACGGGCATATAACGCCGTGTCCCCGGCTCGCTAAGAGCCAGAACCCCCTGGCGGCAGTCTTGAATCAGAGAACATTGCAGCGCCAGCCATGAAGAGGAAAAAGTTTCCAGATCAGTGGCTTCGGTCAACCCGGACCAGAGTGATTGCGCCTGCTGTGAACCTGTCACCTGTGCTTCTAAACGAGATTCCATTAATTTTCGAAAAATTTAGCGGACGATTGTAACCGGCGTAAAAATATTATGGGGCGGCATAGACAGAAAAGCGCGCCCCATTTAATCGAAGTGATATGGGACTTTTCAGGAAACCGTCAGGCGATATCTCTGGTGAAGAAAGCCCGGATCAGGCATTCCCCTGAATTTCAGGCGTTTTTTCAGAAGAGTCCATGGTGATCTCACCATAACGCTCTTCATACTGACGAATGACATTGGACAGAAGCATGGCCATGCGTTTAGCGGCAAAGGGATTAAGAATGATGCGGTCGCTCATGTCTACCGTCAACTCACGTTGCTCCGGATTCCAGGTCTTATTGATTCCGAAGAGGATCGTGAATTCTTCGCGGGTGCTGGACACGTTGCAGACGTTGGCGTAACTCGTCTGCATCTTGGCCACGTCCCACTTGATGGTGGTTTTCGTTTCATCCGCTCCGGCTGCCTGACTTTTTACTTCGGCGTCACCATCTTTCTTCTGTACCATCTGCGTTCCTCCCAAAATAGAAAAATTATTATAAATACCTATTACCATTTATTTTAACAAGATACCCCGCCTGACCGAATCTGTCAATTGAAACCTTCGAAGTAAAAACCTTCCGGGCCAGCGCTGATTATTACTTCTACCGGCATTCAGCCGCGAAAGAATAATCAGGCTCAGAAGGTTCCATAGTAACCGCTTTTGGGTATTACCAGCTTGCCCTTGTCCATGCGATAATCAAACCCGACGTCAAAAAGCAGGTGATCCAGCCGGTCCCGGTGCTCTTCGACAAAGTTGATAAGCTGACCGGGATAGCCCATTTTACGAAGAAAAAAAAGAAATTGATCCACCTTTATCCCGGAAAAATAGACGCAGTCGCACCAGGGTTTGTTGGCGCAGCAGATGGTCCGGCACTGCCGCAGTTCCGGCCAAAGGATCTGGTCAAGAGGGACACGCAGGTCGTCGATCTGGGCTGAACAGGCGATCTTGGCAACTATTTCCTCCATCTGGTCGGCCGGATGAAAAAAATAATAAAAGTTCTCCAGACGCGCCCCTTTTTCGGTAAGGCCGTAGCAGATGCCGGCCGAAACGGTACTGCCGGGGGTACCGATATAAAGGTGAACCGGGTCCAGAGAACGATCCCCTCTCAGCAATTGGTCGCTGATATCGATGGAAAACATGAAGTAATGCAAATTTTCATTGGGCGTAATGCGGGTTCGCGTCCAGGGGCGCATGGCCTGCAGAACCAGTGAAAGCGACCTTTCCCGGTCCCGCCGGCGATAATCATAAAAATAGTATTCCCAGGTGACGGTTTGGCCGGCCAGCTTCAACCCCCAGACCGTGTTGCCCGGGCCCACGGCCTGCCGCAATGCTTCGACCAGATCGTACATGGCTCCGTCGACACCCCGGGTGGCAAAAGAATGGCGCAGCAGGTTGACGGAACGAAACTTCCCCTTGACTGAAGCCGGAGGAGTATACTCATGGAGACAATAATCATAAAAAACATCATCCGGCTGAACGTATTCAAAATCTTCATTCATGGGTCGGTCTTTCAGCATGTTTTAAAATTGATGGTCTCGTAAAAAGTCCTAATTGGGACGGCAAAGTAAAAAGTTCAAGATCAAGGCGCGCGAAATCCCGAGGAATGGAGCGTACTTAGCAGTACGTGACATGACGAGGGATGAAGCGCAACGAAGATATTGGACTTTTTACGAAGCCGTCAA
>JAWOCW010000031.1:0-7848 GCA_046483615.1 Desulfosudaceae bacterium | reverse complement strand
ATTATGTTGTTTTATCATTTTTTCATCTACTATCTTACCTTCAGGAGTTGTAGCCCCTAATACATATCCGCTGATGTGGCCTTCAGCGATCTGTGGCTGGTAGTCCTGGATGAAGAGCAGCGTTTCGGTGTCAAGCATAAGGAGGCTTTAAAAAAACTTCGTCATACCGTGGATGTGCTGTCCCTGACCGCCACCCCCATTCCCCGAACCCTGCACATGTCGCTGATGGGGGTGCGCGATATCAGTATCATCAACACTCCGCCGGAGAACCGGCTGGCCATTAAAACCTATGTTTCCGAATTCGATGACGGTATCGTGGCGGCGGCCATCAGAAGAGAGCTGGACCGCGGCGGGCAGATCTACTTTATTCACAACAACATTAATAAAATCTGGGCGATTGCCAATCGCCTGCAGAAGCTGGTTCCCGAAGCGCGCCTGGGGATAGCCCACGGTCGCCTCCATAAAAATGAGCTGGAAAAAGAAATGATAAAGTTCGTGGAGCACCGCATCGACATGCTGGTCTGCACCCGTATTGTCGAATCCGGACTGGACATTCCCCGGGCCAATACTATTTTTGTCAACCGGGCCGACATGTTCGGCCTGGCCCAGATATATCAATTACGAGGCCGGGTCGGGCGGGCCGGTGAGCAGGCTTATGCCTATCTGTTTATTCCCAGAGAAAGCGCCCTGGGAACCGATGCCCGTAAGCGGCTCAAGGTTCTCATGGAACACAGCGACCTGGGCTCGGGCTTTAGAATCGCCATGAGCGATCTGCAGATCCGGGGAGGAGGTTCCGCCCTGGGCGTGTCACAATCCGGGCATATCGCCGCGGTCGGATACGACATGTTTTTGCAGCTGATGGAAAAAACCGTCTCGGAATTAAAAGGCGAGCCTGTCACCGAACCTCTGGAACCGGAAATCAACGTGCCCTTGTCGGCTCATATACCCGATACTTACATCACGTCCATTGACCAGCGCCTGTCCGTTTACAGGAAACTTTCCCGGGCCCGCGCCAACCGGGAGATAACCTCTGTTCGGGAGGAGCTGGTCGATCGGTATGGTCCCCTGCCGGCGGAGACGGAAAATCTTTTACTGAAAATAATGCTGAAAGTGCTGGCCATCAAGGCCGGGGTCAAAAAGCTCGATTTGACGGAGAGCGAGCTGACCCTTCAGTTTTCAACTGATTTTATCAGTCCGGCCACTGATTTATCCCGATTCGCCGCCGAACGGGAAGGGGTCTACGAAACAACGCCATCCTTGCGTCTGCGGCTGCGATTTGATGCCAGAAAGGGCAGGGGACCGGTTATCGCCGCTAAAAAGATATTGAAAGAACTGCCCGCGCGTGTTACATATATCTGATGATATAAGCTGATTTTTTGTCAGGCCAAGGTTCAAGCCGGATAAGGCGCGCTCTTTCCAACGCTTCTTGAAACTTCACCAATTGGGAATTATTTTAATTATGGCTGATTGGCATCTCAGAACGCAATGGCCCGCTCTGGTGATCCTGGCCCTGGTGGTGATGATCTCCTCCGGTTGCGGCGGTTCCGCTGATAAAGACCGCGATGATTTTCTGATTCGCGTTGACGGCCAGGAGGTCAGCGAGCAGGCCTTTTATGACGCCCTGGAAATAGCTAAAACAGCCTATCCCTATGATGTGCTGCGGGATGAAACCACCCTCAAAACGGTTAAGACAAGGCTGTTAAAACAATTGACCGAAGAGCTTATTCTTACCAGGCGAGCTGAAGAACTTGGCATTACCGTGACCGATGAAGAACTGGAAGAAGCCGTTTCCGCCGTTAAAAACGATTATCCGGAGGATGCTTTTGAAGAGGCTTTGCTGGAGAACGCCATCTCACTGCCGGTCTGGAAGAAGCGCTTGAGGATACGGTTGTTGATGGAAAAATTGATCGAAAAAGAGCTGGTGGAAAAGGTGATCCTTACCCCTGATGAAATCATGGAGTATTACGAAAAACGCTATCCTGATCCGAAAGTCCGGCAACGCCGGCTGGAGGCGGCCGATCCCGCTGTGGTCAAGCACCTGCGACGGGAAGAGGCGCAGAAAAAATACCCGGAGTGGATCAACGGGATACAGGAGCAATACCGGGTGGAACTTAATTCTGAAAAATGGGAGGAGATACTGAGTTAATGCTTTTATCACGACAAATATTAATCACTCCTGTCTGCAAAGACAGCCTGACATCCTGCTGCCGCGCAGCTTTCAAAGTCCTGATCTGCCTGCTGGCCATAAGTTTCGTCCATCCCGGCGCGACTTCCCGGGCCGCGGCCGATGATGCCCCGGAAGAGGAAGTAGTGGACCGGATAGTGGCGGTTGTTAATGAGGATATTATTAAACTTTCCGAGGTTGAAGCCATGCTGGAGCCGTTTGCCAGAAAAATCCAGGAACGGAATCTGCCGCGAAAAACAGAAAAAGAAATGCTTTACCGGGCCCGGGAAGATATCATTAATGAACGGGTGGATGAACTGCTCACCTCTCAGAAAGCTGAAGAGCTGGGTATCCGGGTTTCTGACAAAGAAGTCGATGCCGCCTTGGAACAGATAAAAAAATCACAACATTATTCGGATGAACAATTGCGGCAATCCCTGAATGAGATGGGTTTTTCCATGGATCTCTACCGGCAGCAGTTGAAAAATCAGATCACGCGGACCAGGGTCCTGACCCGGGAAGTTAAATCGAAAATCGTTATAACCCAGGAAGATATCGAGCGATATTTTGAAGAACATCGTGAGGAATACGCCCCTTCCACCAAGTATCATTTAAAAAATATCATTATGCAGACCGAAGAGTCCAACCGTGATTCTTCCAAGCAGGCCATTTTAGAACAAATGGAAGAGATTCGGGAAAAAATCAAAGCCGGGGAGGCCTCTTTTGAGGAGATGGCCCGGGAATACTCCCAGTCTTCTTTCGCGGAAAAAGGTGGTGATCTGGGGCTGTTTGAGCTTGAAGAGCTTTCCCCCCAGCTTCGGGAAGCGGTTGAAAAAACTTCAGCCGGAGAAGTCACCCCGGTGCTGGAATCAGGTATCGGCTTTCAGTTGTTTTATATCGAGGATATTATCCAGAATCCCGGCCAGACTCTGGAGACCGCTTCTGAAGAAATTCGCCAGACCATATATGAAAAAAAGCTGGAAGAAAAGTTTAATGACTGGGTTAAAGAGTTACGTGAAGATTCTCACATTAAGATTATCCGGTAAAACGGTTGCGTCAGTTCCGGCCTGAATTCCGGCCTTGATTTCCCCCGGATGATCTTCTTCTGAACGTATTCATGGAAAGCGCGGACGATGGCACCAACCAGATCATCTTTTGGACTATATCTTTCCCGCTGTCGCCAGGAAAGCGGCTTAAGCATAAATTATCTGGCCTCGGAATTAAAGCTCGGCGTCAATCTGCTGGTCGCCATTGAGAATGAAGACTTTTCAAAATTACCGGATCCGGTCTACACCAGGGGCTTTTTGCGGTCTTACGCCAATCTGATCGGGGCGGACAGTGAATGGGTCGTCAATGATTACCAGCAGGCCCGATCTTTATTAATGCAAATGAATCGTCCGGAGCGGGAGGTAACCCGGGAAAACTACCGTTTCTGGAGACGCCTGATCGGGACCCTGGTCGTCATGCTGGTGATCATGGTTGTTACCGTGCTGTTTTTGTCCCATAATGGTCAGAGCGGCCACCAGGAGCAGGAGCAAAGTCCCGCTGACGATATCAACCACCGTCCGGTCAATCTTAAAAGCAGCCGAACTGTGACTCCGGCCGGTGGCAGAATATCCGACTCAAACGCCGTCCACCAGGATATTCAGGACATCCGGTTGACCGTAATCACCCTGGAAGAAACCTGGATCAAGATTATTATTGATAATGATAAAATAAAAGAAT
The DNA here is from genome assembly GCA_046483615.1 of Desulfosudaceae bacterium. Lineage (GTDB taxonomy): Bacteria > Desulfobacterota > Desulfobacteria > Desulfobacterales > Desulfosudaceae > CAYTQK01. Next base: position 3,959 of record JAWOCW010000031.1, on the reverse strand, counting down.
ATACGCTCCAACCGGACGATCGGCTCGAAATGCAGGCAGAAAACGGGTTTAATCTGCTTATTGGCAACGCCGCCGGGGTTAAACTTTTCGCCAATCGTGTTCCGGTGGAGATACCTGGTGATCAGGGGGAAGTGGTTAACATCGAAATCCCTTAACCCGGATATTTCACCCTTCGGGTTAAACCGAATATCTTATTAAAAACGCTAACTTTTTGTTCGTAAACATGACTACCTTAAGCAGTAAAAACAGAATTCTGATTGACAGTATCAAGCGACTGCTGAGACGCGGGGCTGACTCGCATTTGCGAAAGCTGGTCAACAAGACCCATGCCGCGGACCTGGCCCTGGTTTTTCAGGACGCCAACATCAGCCTGTCCGACCAGATCAAATTGATCAACCTGTTGGACTCGGTGGAGCAGAAGGGGCACCTGTTCGCCACCCTGGACGAATCCATTTTTCCCGCTTTAATAGAAAAGATGGATCTGGACAAAGTCGTCAGAATTTTTGAAGAGATGTCGCCGGATGACGTGGCCGCTATCCTGAACCGGTTGCCGGAGGAAAAAGGCGAGGCCATCCTGGAGATGATGCAGGGTGACGGTTCGGAAGAAGTGGAAGAGCTGCTGGCTTATGGAGATAACACGGCCGGCGCCATCATGCTGCCTGACTTTATCGCCTTAAAAGAGTCGGTCACGGCCGGTGAAGCCATCCAGTCGCTGCAGAGTGAATATATCGACGTGGAGATGCCTTTTTATCTTTACGTGGTGGATGAATATAAACGCCTGGTCGGGGTGGTTTCCCTGCGTCAACTGGTGGTGGTGCCGCCCCATACGCCGCTGAAAGACTTTATGACCACCAATGTCTTTTCCGTGACCACCGATACCCACCAGGAAGACGTCGCCACCATCGTGGCCCGGTATGACTTTCTGGCCGTGCCGGTGGTTGATGAAAACAACATTCTGGTCGGTATCGTCACGGTGGACGACGTCATCGACGTTTTCCGGGAGGAGGCCACCGAGGATATCCTGAAAATGGCCGGCGTGGGTGAGAATTTCGTGGAAACCCAGTCCATCCTGCGCAGCACCAGAATCCGGCTGCCCTGGCTTTTTGCCAGTTGCCTGGGCGGAATTGCCGCTTTTTTCATTATCGGACATTTTGAAGACAGTCTCCGGCAATTCGCCTATATCGCCGCCTTTATCCCGGTCATCATGGGCATGGGCGGCAACATCGGCACCCAGTCCTGTACCATTGTCGTGCGGGGGCTGGCCACCAGCCGCCTCGACGTTAACGACCTCGGCCAGGTGGTCTTAAAGGAACTGGCGATTGGCCTTATCCTGGGATTGGTTTACGGCGCCCTGATCGGAGCGGTGGCCCAGGTGAAATACAGCCTGACCGGATTCGCGCTGGCGGTCGGCTTATCGGTCGTTTCTTCCATGTGTATCGCCGCGCTGGTGGGCTCACTCATCCCCATGACCTTTGCCAAAATTAAAGTAGATCCGGCCGTGGCCACCGGCCCGTTTGTTACCACGGCGGTCGATATCGTCAGTGTCTCCTTTTATTTTTTCATCGCGACAGCGCTGCTCGGATTATGATCCATGCCGGGACACAATATTTCCGCGATTATACTCAGGCGGCTGGCCTATTCAGACTATGATTTCATCCTTGATTTTCTGACCGACCGGGGCGGTAAGGTTTCCGCCATTGCCAAGAACGCTCGTAAAAGCAAAAAACGTTTCGCGGGCATCCTGGAACCATTTTCATGTCTTGAAGTTGTTTTTGTCCGGCCGCGAAAGAATGCCGCCGGCATGTTTTTTTTAAAAGAGGCCTTTCTGACCGATCCCTTCGCCGGCATCCGCAACAATTATGAAAAAATGGTTTATGCCAGTTACTGGTCGGAAATCATCAATCGCTGGGTTGAGGCTGAAAGCCGGCAGGCGGGTTTATTTCCGCTGTTTTACCATGTCCTGTCCGCCCTGGCTGCTGATGACGCTGATTGCGAAACACTAAGCCTGTTATTCCAGATCCGCTTCATGGCTCTGGCCGGCATGTCCCCTGATTTGAGCTGCTGCGGGGTCTGCCGACAGGGGATAGAAGAAAACTGTCACGGTTCCAATCATGAGATTGTTTTTGATGTCAGCCGGGGCGGGTTGGTCTGCCCGGGGTGCCGTTCGACTGTTATCGGTTCCCACCAGGTGGAAATATCGCGCGGTACCATTAAGCAGCTTTTGTGGATGCAGGCCGGCGCTTTGCAAAAAGCAGGCCGCCTCAGGTTTACCGGCGCCGCCCGCCGTCAAGGACTGGCGGTTATGGAGCAGTTTGTGCCCTATCACCTGGCCGCCCCGATAAAAAGTCTGGAGGTATTGCAGAATATCAGACAATGGAGACGAGTAAAGCCATGACAGCCTTTAACTGGACGCGGCAACTGGAAGCGGAGCCGGTCACAGCTTCCGCTCCCTGCCGGGTGGATCTCGGGGGGACCCTGGACATTAAAACTTTTTTTCTGCCTCTGGCCGCCCGGTCGCCGGTTACTTTTAATATCGCCCTGGACTTGCGGACCCGGGTCAGCTTGCGTCCCTACCGGGAAGGTCGGGTCAAGGTCAGCTCCCGGGGTTTTGACAGTGTTTCTTATGCCTTGGACGAGGCGCCTTTTGACCATCCCCTGGGGCTGATCTTTGCCATTGCCGCTTATTTTAACGCCGGGGGGGTCCACCTGGAAATTGATTCGGCCTCTCCTCCCCGAAGCGCCCTGGGCGGATCATCCGTGGCCGCGGTGGCGCTGGTGGCGGCGCTTATGACGGTCAAGCGGCGGAAAAACTCCCCCGCCAGGAGAAGGGACGTGGTTTTAACGGCGCATGCCGTGGAAGAGGGGGCCGCCCGGGTGCCTTGCGGTATTCAGGACCAGTTGGCGGCGGCCTACGGTGGAGTTAATGCCTGGGAATGGCGTTTTGCCGCCGGCCAACCCGTCTTCTGGCGCAGGCAGGCCATCCCCGCCGAGCGGTACGCCAACCTGAATGATTGCCTGCTGCTGGCTTATGGCGGCCTGCCGCATGAATCCAAAGACATCAACGGCCAGTGGATCAGTCATTTTCTTTCCGGCCGGGACCGGGGCCTCTGGCATGAGATTATCGCTTGCGCCGCTTCTTTTGTGGATGCCTTTCGTTCCGGCCGCCTGGACCGGGCCGTCTCGCTGATGAACCGAGAGGTTGATCTCAGAAAACAGGTGACACCGGCGGTATTTGATGATATGGGAAACAATCTGGTGGAGCTCGCCCGAAAACATCGCTGCGGGGCCAGGTTTGCCGGCGCCGGTGGTGGCGGCTGTATCTGGGCCCTGGGTCAACCGGGCGATATCAAGTCCCTCCGGGAAGAATGGCGAACGGTCCTGAAGTCACGAAAAGCCGCCGGCCTACTTGATGTCCGGGTCGATCCCACCGGTGTTCTCGTGGATGAGCCCGGTCAGGAAGGTCCCCGGATTTAATGCTGCCTGAACTCAATGTTCAGGTCTTATTTTGATAAAGATCGAGGTATGGAATGGATTTTCAGACTATTATTCTGACGCTTCAAAAATTCTGGGCAAAAAAAGGCTGCGTGCTGGTGCAGCCCTACGACCTGGAAGTGGGGGCGGGCACTTTTCATCCGGAAACTCTGCTGCGGGCCATTGGACCGGAGCCATGGCAGGTGGCCTATGTCCAACCTTCCCGGCGTCCGACCGACGGTCGCTACGGCGAAAACCCCAACCGGCTGCAGCACTATTACCAGTTCCAGGTACTGCTGAAACCGTCTCCACCAGAAGTCCAGAAGCAATACCTGCAAAGTCTGGCCGCGCTGGGCATAAAACCGGCTGACCACGATATCCGTTTTGTCGAAGATGACTGGGAATCGCCCACTCTGGGGGCTTCGGGTCTCGGCTGGGAGGTCTGGCTGGACGGCATGGAAATAACTCAGTTCACCTATTTCCAAACG
>JAWOCW010000394.1:0-3603 GCA_046483615.1 Desulfosudaceae bacterium | reverse complement strand
ATATCGGCGCCGATCAGGGCCGACTCCAGCACGTGCAGGGGATTGCGGACGCTGGCCACGATGACCTCGGTATCAAAGACGTAATTGCTGTAGATCTCGACGATCTGTTCCACCAGTTCCATGCCGTCGGTGGACAGGTCGTCCAGCCGGCCGACAAAAGGGCTGACATAGGCGGCCCCGGCCTTGGCCGCCATGAGCGCCTGCAACGGGGAAAAGACCAGGGTGACGTTGGTCCGGATGCCTTCGGCGGCCAGGGTGCTGACCGCTTTTAAACCGTCCACCGTCATGGGAATCTTGATGACGATGTTCTTGTGAATTTTAGCCAGTTGGCGGGCTTCGCTGACCATGCCCTCGGTATCGAGACTGATCACCTCGGCGCTGATGGGCCCGTCCACCACTTCGCAGATCTGCTTGATAATGGTTTCAAAATCCCCGTCTTCCTTGGCGATCAGTGAGGGATTGGTGGTGACGCCGTCAGCCATGCCCATGCGGGCGGCTTCCTTTATCTCCGCGATATTGGCAGTATCGATAAAAAATTTCATTTTCAACCTCCCGGAACTGTTCAGGCGTCGGACGCCTTTTGATTAAAATAATTATCCCTGCATTCCTGGCTGCAGAAATACAGGTCCTGTCCTTTATGTTTAAGGTAAATACCGTCTTTTTTGGGAAAATAAACCTGGCAATAGGGATCCTGAACCATGACGTCATCAATTCGCGCCGGGCCTTCGTCACCGTGAACGGCCGCCTGATAGGACCGCTTAAAACTCAGCCAGACCTTGCGGCCTTTATACAGGACATAGATGGCTCCGATCAGAAGCAGCAGTCTTATCATTCATACACCCGCACGGTCTGGTTATGGTTATCCAGCAGGTCGCGCAACTCCCGGATGTTCTTTTTGTAAACCGGGTGTTCCACGTCCGGATCTATATCACATAACGGCTGCAGGACAAAGTGCCTTTTATGCATTCGCGGATGAGGCAGCACCAGGGTTTCCGATTCCAGAATCAGGTCTTCATAAAAAAGGATATCCAGATCAAGCACCCGCGGACCAAAAGTGATCGGCTGAATTGTCCGCCCGGCCCGGCGTTCGATGTCTTTTAACACGGCCAGCAGTTCGAGCGGTTCCAGGGTGGTCTCGATTTTGACCATGACGTTGACGAACCACTCCTGGTCCAGGTAGTCCACCGGTTCGGTCAGAAACAGCTTGGACTGGCGCAGCACTTCGATCCCCTCGGCCGCGGCCAGCTCCTTGATTCCCAGGCGGCAATTATCGTCCCGCCGTCCCAGGTTGGAACCCACCGAAATATAAGCGCTATGGGGCATTATTCACCTTTCTGCCAAAAAGTCAATTCAATGGTGTCAGAAGCGGGACCGGCCACCCCGTCGGCCGAATGAACGACCGCGTAAAACTGGTATTGATAGCCCGGTTCCAGCGGCAACCGCGCCCGCCCCGCCCAGCGGCCGGACTGGTCCGGACTGAGCTCACGGACCGGCAAATCGGCCACCCGGACGAAATCCGGCGGGCAGTCCGGGCAGGCCTCCGGATCAACCAGCGACTGCCGGGCCCGAAAAATCCGGACGCGGCTGCCGGGCCGGGCCGGGGCCTTGTCCGCGGCAGGCAGGACAAAGCGGATTACGGCCTCGTCCCCCGTGATCTCGCCGCGAATGGTTTCCACTGCCGGCGGCACATAGGCATCCGGCGGAACCGGCAAGGCTTTGCGGCCACAGGCGAAGCTTCCCGGGAAGATCATTAAGAGGATAACCAGCCAGCCCCACCAGGTCGGGGTGATTCGGCTAAGTCTCGATTTTTTCATCAGGAGCCTCTCCGGCCAGGTCTTTTTCCGCCCCGGCAATGGCGGCCCTGACCCGGTCGGTCGAGGTGCCGCCGGCAACGTCCCGGCGGTTGACGATCTGCTCCAGTGACAGGACCTCAAAAAGGTCGGCCTCAAAATATTCGGAAAAGGTTTTCAGGGTCTCCAGCGGCAGCTCGTCCAATTCCCGGCCCTGGTCCAGGGCCGCGGCCACGGCCTTGCCCACGCAGGCATGAGCGTCCCGGAAAGGCAGGCCCTTGCCCACCAGGTAATCGGCCATATCGGTGGCGTTCAGAAAACCGGACGAGGCCGCCCTTCGCATGGCCTCGCCATTGACGGTCATGTCCCCGATCATCCGGCCGGCCATGTCCAGGCAGGCGGACAAGGTATCCACGGCGTCGAACAGGGGCGGCTTGTCCTCCTGCATGTCCCGGTTATAACACAGGGGCAGAGATTTCATGGTGGTCAGCAGGGCCGTCAGATCGCCGAAGACCCGGCCGGTTTTGCCCCGGATCAGCTCCGGCACGTCGGGATTCTTTTTCTGGGGCATGATGCTGCTGCCGGTGGCAAAGGCATCCGACAAGGTCACGAACCGGAACTCCGCCGAAGACCAGAGGACTATCTCTTCGGACAACCGCGACAGGTGCATCATGCAGATGCTGGCGGCGGACAGGAACTCCAGCATGAAATCCCGGTCCGAAACCGCGTCCATGCTGTTGGCGGAAATCGAGTCAAATCCCAGCTGGGAAGCGACATACTCCCGGTCAAGAGGATAAGTCGTGCCGGCCAGGGCGGCGCTGCCCAGGGGCATGACGTTGGTCCGCTGGAAGCTGTCGGCAAAGCGGCGGGTATCGCGGGTAAACATCTCATAATAAGCCATCAGGTGATGGGAAAACAGCACCGGCTGGGCGCGCTGCAGATGGGTGTAACCGGGCATGATCACCTCAAGGTGCGACCCGGCGCAAGCCAGCAATTGCCGCCGCACTTCCCGCAGCCGCTCCATGATGGCGCGGGTATCCTCCCGCAGGCACAATCGGGCGTCCAGGGCGACCTGGTCGTTTCTGCTGCGGCCGGTGTGCAGCCGGCGGGCCGGCGGACCGATCTTTTCAAACAGAGCCTGCTCGACGTTCATGTGAACGTCTTCCAGGGCGTCGGAAAACTCGAACCGGCCGGACTCGATCTCGGCGTCAATCTGGCGCAGACCGCTGATAATGGTCTCCGCTTCCTCCGCCTCAATAATATTCTGCCTGGCCAGCATGCGGCAGTGAGCGATGCTGCCCCGGATATCGCTTTTGGCCAGGCGCCGGTCCACCGTCACCGAAGAAGTGAAAGCTTCCACCGCCTGATCGGTTTTCTCCGAAAACCGGCCGCCCCATGATTTATTGGTCATTGTCCGCCCCTGTCGTCCGTGAAATTACCCCTGAATTGAGCGTTTCAAATATGACGGCTGCGTAAAAAGTCCAATATCTTCGTTGCGCTGCATCTCTCGTCATGTCACGTACTGCTAAGTACGCTCCATTCCTCGAGATTTGCGACGCCTTGATCTTGAACTTTTTACTTTGCCGTCCCAATTTTGACTTTTTACGAAAACATCAAATATGGTAAATTCCGGCTGCTTACTTGGCCGTCATCTTTTGCAGGCGCAGCCGCAGGGCATTCAAACGTATAAACCCTTCGGCGTCCTTCTGGCTGTATACCGCGTCCTCCTCAAACGTGGCCATATCCTGGCGATACAGCGACTGCCCGGATTGACGGCCCATCACCCGGCAGTTGCCCTTGTAAAGCTCCAGGC
>JAWOCW010000108.1:0-4688 GCA_046483615.1 Desulfosudaceae bacterium | reverse complement strand
CCGCTTGCCCCCGTTACCAGTCCGGATAATTCAGGGACGGATTCAGCTGTCGGAACTGGATCTGTTTAAAAATCCGGCCGGAGAGGAGGACGAGGCGGCGGTGATTGATCAGCTGGACGCCCGCCTGGTTATGGCCCCCGGTCAGGCCGAACTGGTCATGTCCTGCCGCCTGCCTTTCGCGAAATCGTTTTCAGCCAGAATCAGCGCGGAAGAGCGCGGGTCGGGCGCGGATTCCGATTTTGATTCATCCTCCCCGGCTTCTCCGATTCCCCCAAATCCCCGGACGTACTGGACCGCGAATTTCTCGGCCCGCCAGATGAATCTTGATCCTGTCCGGCGGCTCCTGGTGGAGACAGCCGGCAGTAACCAGGTGGTTGCCGTGGTCACCGATATTATCGGCGGGGGGCGGCTCCGGTCCGCCGGATATGAGTTCAGTGGTTTTTCCGACGAATTTAACGACCTGGAGGCCATGACCATTACGGCCGAGGCCGTTAATACGGAAGTTACGGTTCCGGGGAGTGATTTGCCTCTTGAGGATGTCTCCGGTCGCGTGACCATTTCAGAGGGTGAACTGGTCTGTCGTCAGGCCTCGGGCCGCTCGGGCGGGATATTGTTCAGAAATGGTCAGCTTAACCTGGATTTGCTTGGCAGCCGTGGGCAGATGGCCCTTGGCCTGGATGCTGAGTCGGCCTTGAGCGAGGTGCCGGATCTGCTGCAAAACTATTTTTTAAAGAACAACCCCCGGCTGGTAAGTGAGCTGGAGACCATTACCCGGGCAGAGGGCCATGTCCGGGCGCGGGTGGAAGCCAGCGGCCTGCTGGAGGGAGGCCCCTTGCCGGTGACCGTGGCGGTAATCGAATCGGACGCCCGGATAGCCTACCCCCGGCTGGAACATCCCGCCACCATTGAAAGCGGCTGGTTTGTCTTCGCGGACGACAGTGTCAAGTGGAGCCGGGTCAGGGGATCGGTAGGGCCCAACCTGATCCGTAACACCGCCGGAGAGGTATCCTGGGAGCAGAACCTCCGGATTGAGCTGGATGAACTTGAGGCCGATCTGGACGCGGCCGGGCTGCTGGCTGAATTGCGCGCCTGGCCGGTTGTTAAAGAAAAGCTGCCGGAACTGATCAACTCGGCCGAGGGGTCGTTAACGGTCAGGGAGTTGAGCCTGGCCGGAGAGTTGCGCGACCTGGAAAATCTGACCTATGATCTGGCGGTGTCAACGGAAAATCTTCATCTGGATACCCCCCTTTTGCCAAAACCCCTGCTGATAAGGTCCGGTCAAACCCGTCTTGGCAGCGGCCCCATCATGGCCTCTGACTGCTCCCTGGATATTGTCGGCCAGGACATGGAGATAGTCGTGGACATGGAGGAAGTCGCCCGCATGGATCTGCCCGGGAGCTGGCGAAAAAGCCGGGGCCGGGTAATCCTGTCCGGTACCATGCGCCAGGCTGTGGCCGACTGGATAAAAAAGAAGGGATGGGTCCCGCCGGCTTATTTTCCCAGTTCCCCCTGTGATTTTGATCCGCTGACCATCGCCTTTGACCGGGACAGCCTGCGGGTCCAGGGAGTCCTGGCGTTCACGGAATCATCCCCACTTGCCACCATCGTGAAAATTGACAGTCATATTTCGGACCAGGCCGTGGCTGTCAGGGAAATGAACATCCAGGCCGCCGGCGAAGAAGCCGACCTGAAGTTTCTCTGGACACCCCTTCCTGATCCCAATATTGATATGGAATTTTCCGGACGGTTGAGCAAAGCCACCGCCGACCGGATCCTGGCTTCCAATAAGCTTGTTTACGGGACTCTCAGTGGTAATTTGCGGCTGAAGTATTTTTTTGACAAACCCTCTGAAAATATTTGCAGCGGTTCACTGCGAGCCGTCGGCATTAATATTTTTACCCGCAACAATGTCTTTAGTATCCGCCAGGTCGATATTGTCGGCCGTCGTTCCCAGGTTGAAATTAAAAAGGCCGTCCTGGGTTTTAATGAGGAATTTTTTGACGCCCGGGGACGCTTTACCCTGGATGACACCGCCGGCATTATTGCTGACCTGGTTGTTTCCTCTGACAGCGTTTCTCTGGCCAATTTGCGGCGTATGCGGGAGTCGCTCACCGGCGGTCGCGACCGGACGGGCCGGGGGGGGCAACCGGCCGGGCAAGGTTCCCGGACCCTCTCCGGCCAGGTTGATTTTAATTTTAAAAAATTTATTTTTCAGCCGGAGAAAGATCTTTCGGAGGCTGAGGATCTTCCGGAGTCTCTTCCGGACGATTTCGTCTGGCGTGATCTTGCCGGCATATTCCGCCTGAGCGCCGACGAAGGACGCCTGGTAATCATAGACAGCGGCAATTTGTGCGGGCTGAGTACCACTGGTGAGCTCCGGCTGCCGCCGGAACAAAGCACCCTGCGAATTTCCGCCGGTCAATCGGGCAAGGCTGATTTTGAAGAAATGCTGGGCTGTTTTGGCCTGAAGGATCAGAAGCTGACCGGTCAATTCACCCTGGAGGCGGAGTTGATCGGTACCCCTGATTACTGGCAAAGCGGCAGTCTCCAGGTCGTCTCCCACGATGGCCAGTTTCAGAAACTGACCTTTCTTTCAAAATTGTTTTCAATTCTCAACGTCACGGATATCTTTTCCCTGCGTAACATCAGAAATATTTTTTCCACCGGCTATCCCTATTCCGAGATGCGTCTGGCCGGTCACATCGCGGACAACCGGCTGTTGCTGGCCGATTCTTTCGTCAAGGGTCCGGGGCTGGATTTTTTCTTCAGCGGCCCGGTAGACCTGGATTCCGGGCGGCTGGACCTGTTGATGTTCGTCAAACCCTTCGGTACCATCGACGCTATTGTTACCTTTATTCCACTGGTGGGCAAGGATCTGGGCGGGGGCAATCAAAGCATCGCCTTTATTCCCATCAATGTCGGCGGCACCCTGGGCGACCCCCGCTTTTCACTGCTGGGCAATAAACAATAGATTTGAGTTGAGCTTTCGTTTCCTATTTTTGGACGGAGCCGGGGACGGTGGCTGCCAGCCGGGCTTGAAAAGATGTCCTGATTCTGGCTCAGGCGGCATGATTGCGGATAATGGTCGGTATGATGGATTTATCCGGAAAACTCGGTTCAGAGCGGAAATCTCCTTTTTCATGTATTTCTGGTGTCAGCTCCCAGATGAAAATGGTATCAGATAATCTTGCCAGCGGTTCGCTCTCCTCCCGCAGAAGCCATAACAGTCTTTTGACGCGCAGCCGGGAATAGTTCGGAAAGATTTTTTCCCATTGCTTATCGCTGTTTTCCTTAAGATATTTTATCCAGGCCGCCGGGTCGTTTCCGCAAACTTTTCGGGCTTCCGCGATCAGGGATCGGGACCGCCGGTAAAGAATCTCATCGGTCTCGTCCCAGGACATACCGTTGGTAAAGAAATAGGTACCCGACAGAATGGTGGCTGAGACTGCTACCAGGCCGGGACGTATTTCCGGAAAGGTCCAGCCATGGTGATATCCGGCGCCGAATTGAAACAAAATCCGCCCCTCGATACCGTAGTATCGTGGACGCATGGGCGCGAAGAGAGCCAGTTGGGGCGCCTCGTATGACTGGCCCTTGTTTCCCAGCCAATCGGCCAGCAGGTACATTTCCTGTCCCCAGTCGTAGGAACTGTCGGCAAAAATTCGGTACCCGGCTTTTGATCCCCCGGCCAGGGGATTAAGATAGGACAGAAAGGCCGGCATGGTCGCGACGGCCGTGGACGCGTGAAGAACCAGGCCGGCCAGAAGAAGATAGCGGCCGTGTTTCAGCTTACCGGAGCAAGACCAGAGGCCTCCCAGCCACAGGAACAAAAAGGGATAGACCGGCAGCATATGGCGGTGGCCGATATTAAGGTCGGAGCCGACGCAGAAAAGAAAAAAAATCCCGGCGGTGATGCCGGTTGCCCAGATGGTTTCGCGAAAACGAAGTGGGCCTGATTTGTCGCCCGGAGGCCGTCGGCGAAAAACCAGGCAGATTAATAATAATAACAGGCCGACCAGCAGCATCGGGCTGGTTTTTAGAAGAAAGCCCAGGGGGAAATAAAGCGGGTGCCCGCCGGAGCTGGTCTGACCGAGAAAAAAAGAAGCCCGGGACCGGCTGTAGTAGTAGGTGTGCTCCGCGCCGTAGAGAAAAGCTTCGGGCAGGACCCGGTATTTTTGAAAAAGGGCGATTGTTTTGCCGGGCAGGGAATCGGTCCTCAATTCCCGCCATGGTTTGATGAAAGACCCCTCCGGCAGCTCCGGGTTAAGGGCTTCATACCGGAATTCATAACCGGCCCAGATAACCAGGCCGGCCACCAGAACGGCGCCGATCAGTCCCATCAGCCGTGGTCCGAGAAAAGACAGGGGGCGGTCTGGCCTGCGGATGAACCAGATGACCGCTATCATTCCCATAACGCCGGGAGCCAGAAAAACGGCCGAATATTTACTGAGGGCGGCCAGGCCGCACAAGCATCCCGCCAGCAGCATCCGGGGCAGGGAAGGTTGCCGGATAAAACCGAGCAAAGACCAGGCCGAGGCAAAAAAGGTCAGAGTCAGAAAAACATCAGAGGTGGCCAGGCTGGCGTGGGCCAGCAGGGTAATGGAAAAAGTCCCGCAAGCCAGGGAAACGACAGCACCCGGCCATCCCCAGAGCGAGAGCGACCAGAGCGTGACCAGCAACAGCAGCAG
>JAWOCW010000319.1:0-15322 GCA_046483615.1 Desulfosudaceae bacterium | reverse complement strand
AAAAACCATCACCCGGGTGGGCGGCAATCAGGCCATTTATTCCGACTTCCGGCTGATCGCGGCCACCAGCCGCGATTTGGCCGAGGAGGTGGCGGCCGGGCGGTTCCGGGAAGACCTTTACTACCGGCTGAACGTTATCCCCATCGCCCTGCCGCCCCTGCGCGACCGCCGGGCGGATATCATCCTGATGGCCCGTCATTTTCTGAAACGCTACGCCACCAGGTATAACCGGCCCGGCCTGGAACTCAGCCCGGCCGACGAACAGCGCCTGCTGGATTATGACTGGCCGGGCAATGTCCGGGAACTGAAAAACCTGGTTGAACGGGGGGTCCTGCTGGCGGTGGACGGACGACTGGCCCTGAACCTGGAGCATGAGAATTCCGCCCCGGCCGGCGATCCCTTTGCCGACCTGCCCACCCTGGATGAGTTGCAGCGCCGCTACATCCGGTTTATCCTGGAAAAAACCGGCGGCAAGATCAGCGGCCCGGACGGTGCCGCCGAACTGCTGGGCATGAAGCGAACCAGCCTGTACAACCGCATGAAAAAACTTAATATCAGGTGAGGGAACCGCGATGGAAGAAGTCTGCCCCGATATCTTCATGATCACCGAAACCGGCACCATGGGCGCGCTGATGCCGCCGGTCAACGTCTACGTCCTGGCCGGTCATGACGGTTTGATTTTCGATACCGGTTATGGCCGCAAAAAAATTCTGGACCATCTGGCCAAAGAGCTGGACCGGGTCAAGACCGTCGTCAAAAAACGGGGAAAGCCGTTTGAGATCACCCGGGCACTGCCCAGCCACACCCACCCCGATCATTTTTCCGGCCTGCGTTTTTTAAAAAAACGCTACGGTGTCAAGTCCATGTTGACCGAAGACATGGCCGCCTACATGACCGCCCGCAAGCACTATTACCAGGGGGCGGTGTCCCGCCGCTACCGCACCAGCCTGGGCAAGGACCTGTTGGCCCGGGCGGTGGTCGGATATTTTCAACCGCTGCTGCTGGGAACTACCATGGAAAAGCGGCCTGATATCATAATTAAAAACAACACCGTTCTGGGCGTCAATGATGAGCCCTGGCAGGTCCTGCCCGCCCCCGGCCACTGCGACGATCATATCTCGCTATACAATGAAGAACGCGGCATCCTTTTTTCCGGCGACAATATCATGCGCCGCGTCACCACCTGGCTGGGTCCGCCCCGGTCCGACCTGGAAGTCTACGAACAAACCCTGACCGACATCCTGGCCCTGCCCCGGCTGGAACTGATCCTGAGCGCCCACGGCAGCCCCGTCACCAATCCCCGGCAACGCCTCCAGGAACTGCTCCGGCATCGCCGGCAAAGAACGCGGGACGTGCTGGCCGTCGTTCGGGAGTCCGGCCGATCCGGCATTGCCCCGGGCGAGATCATCAATCGACTCTACACCGGCCGGGACAAGCGGAAACGTTTTTTTGCCGACGGCTGGATCATGCTGACCCTGGCCAAACTGGAGAACGAGGGCCGCCTCACCACCCGTAAAAAGAGAGTCTTCCCGGTCAATTAAGAACATGCCAACCAGGCCGGACATATCCTGGCGCCATAGCCGCCTTAAAATTTGAATCACTAACCCGGATATTTCAGGTGTCAATAACATCTCAACAATATGTTAACAACATGTTGATAACCTGATAACATTTTCAAATAAAAAGTTTTTTATGCTTAACCCCGGTGTCAATAACCCGGCCGGCTGCTTTTTCGATTCTGAAACCAGGTTATCATCATGAACCTGTCAATAAAATGTTCATAACTTCATAAACACTTGCCATAACTCAGAAAATAAATATAGACACCCTGTTTAAAATAAGAAGACGCGTCCCGCTTACAATAAATCTTTGATTTTTATCAGCTGACTGGTTTATTATATCATTTATAATTTATGCCCTGACCCGGGTACTTCACAACTCCGCCCAGGCGCCCCGGGAATCTTTTGCCGGAACCAAGAAGATTCCGGGCGGCCGCCCCGGCTTCATCACCTCAATCCGCGGCTGTCTATTGGCAGCCGCCCTTTTTCCGCGGGAGGCATCATGACCGACGACATTTATCGCCGCGTGCAGCAGCAGCTGGACACTTATTCCATGGGATTTCCGGCCACGGAGTCCGGCATTGAAATCAAAATTCTCAAATATCTTTTTTCCGAAGATGACGCCCGGATGTTCGCCGGCATGAGCCACCTGCTGGAGACCCCGGAAGCGGTGGCCGCCCGGCTGGACCAGCCCGCGGCGGACCTGGCCGCCCGGCTGGACGACATGGCCGAACGCGGCCTGCTGTTCCGGCTGAAAAAGGGAGACTCCAGCCGTTACGCCGCCATTCCTTTCGTGCACGGACTGTTTGAGTTCCAGGTCAAGACCCTGGATCGGGAACTGTCGGAAATGGTCCAGACCTATTTTGACGAAGCCTTTGATACGGCCATGCAAAAAGGAGCCGATTACTTTCTGCGCCCCATCCCGGTTCAGCGTTCACTTGACGTGACCCAGGAGGTGGCCGGTTACGAAGATGCCGTTAAAATCCTGTCATCCAAGCCGAAAATAGTCATCACCGACTGTATCTGCCGCAAACGGACCCAGGTCCTGGGCACCGGCTGCGACAAACAACTGGAAGCCTGTTTCATGTTCGGTTCCATGGGCCAGTATTACCTGGATCGGGATATGGGCCGGGAAATTTCCCTGGAAGAAGCCATCACCATCCTGGAAAAATGCCGGGAAGACGGCCTGGTTACCCAGCCGGCCACCTCCCAGAATCCGGCCGGCATGTGCAATTGCTGCGGAGACTGCTGCGGGGTCCTGGTGGCCCTGAAAAAACATCCCCGCCCGGCCGAACTTGTTTTTGCCAACCACTCCGTCCGGGTGGACGCCGAAGAGTGTACCGGCTGTGAAACCTGCCTGGAACGCTGCCAGATGGACGCCCTCAGCCTCAACCAGGACGAGGTGGCGGAAGTCGATCCCGACCGTTGTATCGGCTGCGGCCTGTGCGTCACCACCTGCCCGGTGGAAGCCATTACCCTGGTTCCCAAGCCGGCGGCGGAAAGGGTGGTTCCGCCGGTGACCATGCTGGATCAGATGACCGACCTGGCCCGGAAACGGGGCCTTATTCAGTAAGGCATTATGGCCGTTATGATCGCCCTTATTGACAAAAAGCAACCGATATAATATAATAAAATAATCAAACACTTTGCTGAACATTGCTGAACATAAATTTCCGGGAGAAACACCATGTCCGATCAGTTCTCAAGACGATCCTTTCTCAAGGCCGGTCTGATCACCGCCGGGACCGCGGCCGCTACCGGCAGCGGACTGGCTTCGGTCGCCCGGGCCGCCTCCGATCCCGAAAAGGAACTGTGCACCCTGCTGGACCTGAGCAAATGCATCGGCTGTGAAGAATGCGTTTACGCCTGCCGGGAAGTCAACGCCCACAAATTCCCGGAGCCGGAAAAACCGTTTCCTACCATGCGTCCGGTTGACCGGGTTAAGATCTCAGACTGGTCCTCCCCGGAAAAACGGAATGTCACCCATCGGCTGACGCCTTATAACTGGCTGTTTATCCAGTACGCCCGGGGCGAATACCAGGGCCGTTCCTTTGAGCTGAATATCCCCCGTCGCTGCATGCACTGCCGCAACGCCCCCTGTTCCAAGCTGTGCCCCTTTGGCTCGGCCCATCAACTGTCCGACGGCATCGTCCGCATCCATCCCGATATCTGCATGGGTGGCGCCAAGTGCAAAATGGTCTGTCCCTGGCATATTCCCGAACGGCAGACCGGCGTGGGGCTGCACCTGAACCTGCTGCCCCAGTATGCCGGCAACGGCGTCATGTATAAATGCGACCGTTGCTATGACCGGTTGGATGAAGGTAAACTGCCGGCCTGTATCGAAGTCTGCCCGGTAAACGTGCAGCAGATCGGGCCGCGGCAGGACATGATCAAAAAGGCCCGGGATCTGGCCCGAGAAATGAATGGCTTTATCTACGGACTTGATGAAAACGGCGGCACCAACACCATTTATGTCTCGCCCATACCTTTTGACGTTTTGAACCAGGCCATTGACAAGGGAGCGGGCGAGCCTTCGCTGCAACAACCGGTCGAGGATGTCATGTCCGACGCCAACCGCTGGCTAAAGGCCCTGGCCATCGCGCCGGTAGCCGGTGTTATCGGCGCCTTCGCTCGCTTTAAACAGATAGCCGGAAAAGCCCGGGAAAAGGAGGAGACCCCCTCATGACACCCCGTCAGATCAATCGTCTGCCCGCCTGGCTCTACCTGGCTGCCCTGGCCGTCATCGTTTTTACCGGCTTCGGCAACATGCCGCTCTACCGGCGCTATTATATTGTTAACCTGCCCGGCTTCGGCTGGAGCGGTAATTTCATGGTCAACATCCAGGTGCATTACCTGGCCGGGGCGATTCTCCTGGCCCTGTCAACCTATTTTATCGTAAGCTACTTCTATTTTAAAAAAGACGGCTGGCGCCTGACCCGAACCGGCCTGCTCCGGGCCGTGGTGCTGGGACTGGCCCTACTGACCGGACTGGCCATGGCCGTTAAGAATCTGGCCGGCGTCATCTATCCCCTGCCCCTGCTGGTGGCCATGAATTTTCTGCATATGGGCCTGGCCATTGGTTTTCTCCTGCTGGCCCTGGGCTGCCTCATCGCCCGCAAGCCCTGGCTGAGACAGGATTAATCCGAACAAAATCATGACCGGGCCTCGCCCCCCCTCAAACCGGCCCTGAAAAAGCACCGCGTTTCCGGACAATCATTGGCCACCTGAATTCAGCCTTTCAAAACTCAGTCCGGAAATGCTATATATTGTATTTGCAATACCCAGCTTTCTTCTTACAACCCGGGAAAAAAAATTCGACTTACAGGGACAATTCCGACCTGACAGGGGTATCTGTTTAAATGTCTCAAAAGGAAACCGAAACAAATCAGGCTGAGTCTTCTTCGCTTCACAGCCCGCTTAAATTGCAGGCTATTGTCGATATTATTCCCGTTGCCATCGCGGAAATTGACTGTCAGGGACGGTTCCTGTCTACCAACCACGCCTATTCCAGAATTTTTGGATATTCAGTCACCGAACTGCGAACCATGAAGGTCCAGGACCTGGCCGCCCATCCGGAAGAAGGGCGGCAATTGGCTGACCTTCTTGCCAGGCTGGCCCAGGAACAGCCGCCTCCCTATCGCTGGGAAGGCCGCAATCGTTCCAAATCCGGACAATTGCTGGAAGTCGTGGTGGACTGGGATTATATCAGAAACCCCGACGGCCGGATAACCGGATTCATGACGGCCATCACGGATGTCACCACTCAGAAAAAATATGAAACGGCCCTGGCCGCCAAAGAACAACGCTACCAGGCCATGTTTCATAACATCAATTCCGCCGTGGCGGTTTACGAGCCGACCACGGCGGGCGATGATTTTATAGTGGTGGATTTTAATAAAACAGCGGCTCAAACGGAAAACATCTCCAGGGATAGCGTTATCGGCCGGAAAGTCACCGAGGTCTTTCCCGGAGTCCGCGCCCTGGGACTGCTGGAGGTGCTGCAAAAAGTCAACCGGACCGGCCGGCCCGAACACCTTCCTTCGGCGCTTTACCAGGACAACCGGTTAACCGGCTGGCGGGAAAATTACGTCTATAAACTGCCGACCGGAGAAATAGTGGCCGCTTACAACGATGCCACCGAACGCATGCGGTCCTTGCAGGCTCTGCATGAAAGCGAGGAGAGATACCGCGCTATTTTTAAGAACGCTCCTCTGGGGATATTCCGGTCCACTTTCGACGGCCGTTTCCTGGAAGTCAACCCGGCCCTGGCGGCCATGCTGGGGTATGATTCGCCGGAAGAGGTTCTCAGCCATATCCATAATATTGGCGAACAAGTATATCTTCGACCGGCTGATCGTCAAGACATCCTGGCCAGTCAGAAAATGGACACCAACACCCAGCATCATCTCAACACCTACCGCCGCAGGGACGGCACTGAATTTACCGCCAACCTCTACCTGAAAACCATTTATTCTCCTGATCAGGAGCCGCTTTACCTGGAAGGCATTGTCGAAGACATCACCGCCCGCATGCGGATGCAGGAGGAACTCCGGCAAAGCGAAAGCCGGTTCCGCTCCCTGGTGGAATATTCCACCGACCATATTTTCATGCTTGACCGCCAGGGCCGCTACCTGTTCAGCAATGACCGCCTCCGGCCGTTCAATGCCGCGAAAGGCGCGACCCTGATCGGCAAAACCCTGGAGGATATTTATCCAGCGGACCTGGCCGCCCGTTATCGCCGCCTGATTGACCACGTCTTTAAAACCGGAATAGCGACTTCTTTTGAGCACGACCTCGAAGAGCCGGACGGTCCCCACTCTCACATGAACACTCTTTATCCCATTTATAAAGAAGGAGCAATCTGGGCCATCGGCGGCCTCTGCCGGGACATTACCCGGCTGAAGCAATATGACACAGAAATACAAAACAAAACTATTGCCCTGGAAAAAGCCTTTTATCAATTGCGCCAGACCCAGCGGGGCTATATTGACCAGGAAAAGCATCGGGCGCTGTCGCAGATGGCCAGCGGCATCTCCCATGACTTCAATAATTCCCTGTCTTCCATTCTGGGATTCAGCGATCTGTTGCTCCAGGTGCCGGAAAAGACGCGCTCGCCGGAAACCGTCCAGCGCTATATTAAAATGATTAATAACGCCGCCAGAGAGGCAGCCCAGATAGTCCGCCGCCTGCGCAAATTCTACCGGACCACCGACGATGAAGTCTTCGAACCGGTTGACCTCAACAGCCTGATCGAAGAAGCCGTGGCCTTGACGGAACCTGTCTGGAAATATAAAGCCCAGTCCCGGGGCATAGAGATCAGCCTCATAAAAGAATTCAACTGCCAGGCGGTGGTCAATGGCAATCCTTCGGAACTGCACGAAACCCTGACCAACCTGATATTCAACGCCGTTGACGCCATGCCCGAAGGCGGAGAACTGCGCTTTACCACCTGGCGGGAAGATGACTGGTTGAAACTGGAAGTCCGTGATACCGGCACTGGTATGAGCGGAGAAGTTCGCAGCCAGTGCCTTAATCCTTTTTATACCACCAAGGGAGACGCCGGCAGCGGCCTGGGACTGTCCATCATCCAGGGTATAGTCACCCGGCACCAGGGTGGGATTGAGGTCGAAAGCTGGCCGGGCCGGGGAACCGCTTTTTCCATGCGGCTGCCCCTGGCCATACCGGCGGACAAAACACAGATCAGGAAAGAAAAGGCGTCGGCGCACGGATCTTCCTTGAAAATACTGGTGGTCGAGGATGAGGAACATCAACGTCAGTTATTGACGGAATACCTGAAAAAGGATAAACATCAGGTAACAACCGCCCAAAACGGTATCGAGGGCACGCAGAAATTCTATAATGGCTGGTATGACCTGATTATTACCGACCGGGCCATGCCGGAGCTTAACGGGGACGGCCTGGCCAGAAATATCAAAGCCATCGCGCCGGACAAACCCATTATCATGCTGACCGGTTTTGGTGATATGATGAAGGCTTCCGCCGAAAAGCCGGCCCACGTGGATCTGGTAATTTCCAAACCAGTTACCCTGGCCAGGCTGCGGCAGGCCATGAGAACTGTTCTGATAAGTGGACATGAAAAATAAGCGGGGGAAGCAGGACAGACATGACAACCATACTTATCATTGATGATGAACAGCCGATTTGCTCTTTGTTAAGCGAAACCATCCTGAACGAAGGGTGGGATGAACCCGTGGTGGCCAACAACCTCTCGGACGCCCGGCAGACCGCCACGGCCCAGCCTGTTGATATCGTCCTGCTGGACATCCACCTGCCGGACGGCAGCGGCCTGGAAAACCTGCCTTTTTTTATCAACAGCCCCGGCAGACCGGAAGTTATCATCCTGACCGGCTACGGTCACTCCGACGCGGCCGGCCTGGCCCTGGAGTACGGGGCCTGGGATTATATTGAAAAGCCGGTTAACATAAAAAACCTTGCCCTTTCCATTCATCGCGCCATTGAATTTCGTCAGGCCAAGCAGGCCATGAAACAAAGCCGGATTTTAAAACGCAACGGCATCATCGGCAGCAGTCCGGTCATCAATGATTGCCTGGAGCAAATGGCCGAGGCCGCCGAAGGCGACCACAGCGTCCTGGTTGCCGGAGAAACCGGCACCGGTAAAGAATTGCTGGCCCGGGCCATTCATTTAAACAGCCAGCGGGCGGCGGAAAATTTTATCGTGGTGGATTGTACCGCCCTCAGTGAAACCCTGATCGAAAGCAACCTCTTCGGCCATGTCAAGGGAGCCTTTACCGATGCCGGCCGGGACCGGGACGGCCTGGTTAAGCTGGCTCACCGGGGCACCTTATTCCTGGATGAAATCGGGGAGCTGCCGCCGGAAATGCAGAAAAAATTTCTGCGGGTACTGGAAGAAAAAAAATTTCGCCCGGTCGGCAGCACCGCGGAAGTAACCAGTGATTTCCGCCTGATTTCAGCCACCAACCGGGACCTGGACGAGATGGTTGACCAGGGCTCCTTCCGCAAAGACCTGCTCTACCGCATCAAATCTCAGAAGCTGACACTGCCGCCTCTGCGGCAGCGCAAAGAAGACCTTTCCGAACTGACCAACCATTACCTGGCCAGAATCTGCCGGCGCCTGGACATTCCGCCCAAAACCATCCAGCCGGAATTCATGCAGTGCCTCCATGTTTATGACTGGCCCGGCAATATCCGGGAATTGGTCAACGTTCTGGACCAGGTCGTCTGTTCTGCTAAAAACACCCCGGTTTTATTCCACAAACACCTGCCGATCGAAATCAGATCGACCGTTATCCGGCAGCAGACCAGCTCCCCGGACAAGCCGCGACAAACCCCCGGCTCGGGTTCGGCCATGGGCCGGAACCCGGATTTGACCGCCTGGCCGGATTTCCGGAAGGCCGTTCTGGAAGAAACTGAAAAATCCTATTTGAAACGATTAACAGCCGAGACAAATGGTGATATCGACGAAATGATAAGACTGTCCGGTCTCAGCAAATCCAGAATCTACGGTCTTCTTAGCAAACATAACCTGCACCGCCTGAACTAACCCGGATATTTCAAAAAATATCCGGGTTAACAACTGCTTCCACCCGGCTCATTAACTCCCCGCTCCCGAGCCTCCCTTCCCCTTGTCCGATTAAATTCCAATTAAATAAGAAAACATTCCCGGTTTTCAAGAACGCCAAAAACATCCCACCCACCGCGATAACCTCACAACTATTTGTTTATAAGAACTTTATCAAGATCATACCCCTTAAGTCTGCCGCACCGATTCCTCGGCTGAGGGCGGCCCGGAATTTCTAGCGACTTACCAGATGCAGATACAAATTACTGTTATTGTTGGTATTGTCTGTTTAATCCTGGTCATGGCACAGTCCTTGCTAAGTAGTTGCCAAGTAGTACGGCACGGCAGCCATCAAGATACTTTAATAAAAAGGTAAGCCCGGAATGATTCTGTACCTGAATTTATGCCAGCCCGTTAACAAAACCAATGGCCTGAGAAATTTGATCGACCAGAAAATGCCCGGCAATATGCAGGCGCTTTACAATATAGAAGACCTCCAAAAGAGGATCCAGGGGCCGACTTTTAATATTGACATCGTCATCATCCATGTTGGCGCTGACTCCCCGATTCATCAACTTCTCGAATTTAAAAACGACTTGAAAGATTTGAGTGTGGTGCTGGTGCTTCATAATGTCACCTCAGACAAAGACATAGACAAGCTGCTCAAGCTCTATCCGCGGTATATGACCTTTGGTGATGATTATCACACCATCATTTCGGTACTGGAAAATCGCCTGGCCTTTAAAAAAAGGCAGCTTAAGAACAGACACGATTCAGCTTAACAGGGGAGATGACCTTCAAAGACATTTTCCGGGGACATTTTCCGGGGACATTAAAAAAAAACTCAGGACTCTTTTTTATAACTACCCGATGGGAAGGAAATGACATGGCGGAAATCATATTGCACGGCGATTGCCTGGTTAACCGGGCCGCGGAACTGCATCAATTGTTTCTGCACCACCTGAACAGCAGTGATGAAATGCTTGTGGTAGATATGTCGGCTACGGGCCGCTGCGACCTGTCCTTTTTCCAGCTGATCTGTGCCGCCTGCCGCAGTTTCGCCAGCCAGAATAAGCGGACGACCCTCCGCAAGGACCTCTCACCGGTTATCCTCAAACAATTCCATAAAGCCGGGCTGGAGTCAGCATGCGCCACCTGCTCCTGCGATCAATGCCTGCTCAAGGCGGCCGTTGATCATCAACCAAAAGAACACGGCCCATAACGGCTTCCCATGATTAAAAGAGAAGGGATGGAATGGTCACGCGATTACGACCTGGAAGTTAACCATAAAAAAAGATGCCGCTCCCATGACAAAAGTATACCGAGCCAGACAGGCCTTTATCGAAGAAGCCCGGGAAGAACTGTTGCCGGAACTGGAAAACTCCCTCCTGGAGCTGGGCAGTGATCCCTTGGACAAGGATTTGATTAACCGCGTCTTCCGGGCTTTACACACCCTGAAAGGTTCGGGGGCCATGTTCGGCTTTGACCGCCTGTCGGAGCTGGCGCATGAAATTGAAAGTGTTTTTGACAGTATCAGGAACGGGCAAACCGCGGTAGATAATCAACTGGTGGAACTGACCCTGACGGCCAAGGATCAGATGCAACGGCTGGTTGATGATCCGGAATCCGTGACCAGTGCAACCATCACCGACCTGATGGCCGCCTTCCAAAAGGCCCTACCGGTAAGCCGGGAAGGCCAAGATCCCATGGACGGTCCGGAAACTACCCCTGGCAACGACCGGGACAACACCTGGAAGGCCTGGCACATCCGCTTCCAGCCACAGGCCGGCCTTTTTGCTACCGGCAACAACCCGCTCTATTTACTGGATGAACTATATGGACTGGGAACTGTCCGCGCCGTGGCCCACCTGGCCGAGGTTCCGCCCCTGGAGCAGCTTGACCCGGAAGCCTGTTACGCCTGGTGGGACATTCTTCTGGCCACTGATCAGCCCTTTAATACCATCAAAGACGTCTTTATTTTTGTCGAAAATGAGTGCCGGCTGACCATTGAGCTCATTGCCGACAACATCCAATACGGCCGGGAAGAAACAGCCTTTGAACAACTGGCACCTTTTTTGTCCGGCAATAAAGATGCCGATATCAAGGCCACCCGGGATCTTTTTTCGAGGCTGTCACCCGCGGCCAACGCTTCCACCGGCCCGGAGTCCAGTCCATCGGCCAATGACCAACCCGCTCCGGGGTCACCAACCGGACAGGCTCAGGGGAGCAACCATCATCCCGCCAAAACCATCTCCAGCATGCGGGTCCAGGCGGCCAAGCTGGATCAGCTGGTCAACCTGGTCGGGGAGCTGGTCATCGCCCAGACCCGCCTGTCCCGGCTGGCCGATCAGAAAAAAGATACCACCCTCATCGAAATCGCCGAAATGATTGAACGGCTCAGCAATGATCTGCGCGAAAACACGCTGGATATACGCATGATGCCGATCGGTTCCAGTTTCGGCAAGTTTAAACGGGTCGTCTGGGATCTTTCCTCCCGCAAAAACAAGGAAGTCGACCTCATTACCGAGGGAGCGGACACCGAACTGGATAAAACGGTTATCGAGAGGCTGGATGATCCCCTGGTCCACCTGTTGCGAAACAGCATCGACCACGGCATTGAGACCCCGGCAGAAAGAAAAGCCGCCGGCAAAGCCGGTCGGGGCAAAATTGTTTTTTCCGCCGAACATTCGGGCGGCAATGTCGTCATCACCATTTCCGACGACGGCCGGGGCATTGACCCGGATATTATCAAGGCCCGGGCGGTGGAAAAAGGCCTGTTAGCGCCGGAAGCAAGTCCCACCGAGCAGGAACTGCTGAACCTTATTTTTGAACCGGGCTTTTCCACCGCCGCCGAAGTCAGCGACCTGTCCGGACGCGGGGTGGGCATGGACGTGGTCAAACAGAACATTGCCGCCTTACGAGGCAAGGTCCGGGTAACCAGTCAGAAAGGCCTGGGCAGCGAAGTCAGGATAACCCTGCCCCTGACCCTGGCCATTATTGACGGGCTCCGGATCAGGATCGGCCGGGAAAATTTCATCATTCCCCTGACCGTGGTCAGTGAATGCCTGGAACTGGATCAGGAGCAAACCGGCAATGGCCCCAGGAATCGGCAACATAACCTGATCAATTTACGGGATCAACTGGTGCCTTTTCTGAGCCTGCGCCAGTGGTTTTCCATCAACGGTCAGCGACCCGATAAAGAACAGGTGGTCATTGTGGCCGCCGACAAAAAGCTGGTGGGGCTGATCGTGGATGAAGTCATCGGCCTGCAACAGGCCGTGATAAAAGGATTAGGAGAAGCCCACCAGGACATTCCGGGCGTCTCCGGGGCGACCATCCAGGGAGACGGCAGCCTGGCCCTGATCCTGGACGTGGAGCCCCTGGTGCAAAGGGCGCAGGAACAGTCGACGAACCGGAGCGGATAAAGCTTTTTCTACAAGCCGGCGGTTTCAGGCCGGTTTATTCAACAACCTTTTTCAACTGACAAGGAGGAGTAATGAAATTCAAAGATTTGAAAACCGGAGCCAAGATACTGACCGGATACTTTGTGGTGGTAGCCATCGCCGTCGTCATCGGCGTCATCGGGCTGATGAGCCTGAGAAACGTGGGTCAGTCGGTGCATCAGGTGAGCGATGTCCGTCTGCCCAGTGTGCTTCATCTGGGCCAGATGGAGGCCGATCTGGAGAGGGTCGCCTTCGGGTTTGCCGAGTTAACGGACCCAAACCTAACCCGGGAAAAACGTCTGGATATCACCCAGAACATACAAAGAGACCGGGACTCTTATCAAGAAGCCCAGGAGCTGTTTGAACCGCTGGAACAGACTGAGGAAGAATCCAGGGTATACGAAGAATTCAACCAAACGCTCGAAAAATGGCGGGATCTTAACCAGCAGATTGAAAATCAACACGCGGACTTTCTGGACGTCGACCTCATGGACCCCATTACACTTGATATGGAGATAGAAAGTTTCATGAAGGATCATTATCATCTGCAAGCTCAGGCGGCCGGCGCCATCCTGGAGGGACGGGTGTTTGAAGGCGGCGAAGACCCGACCCGCTGTAATTTCGGCCGCTGGCTGCCCGAATTTTCCACCACCAACCGGGAAATCAATCAGCAGTTGGACAATATACAGGATAGTCATAACCAGTTCCACGCTTCCGTGCGGCAGATCAAGCAATTTATTGAACAAGGCGATACCCAGGCCGCCACCGACCATTATGAAGAGGTCATGATACCGGCCGCCGAAAAAGTGTTTCAGGCCTTTGATCAAATTGAAGATATAGCCGCCCAGGGGGGCCAGGATTTAGACGCCAGATCCCACGCCATACACGTTGAGTCCGGAGCCCTTCACGATGCCACCATGGAGCTGCTGCACAAGTTGAGTGACATCAATGTCGCTGAAGGGAACAAGGCCACCAACGCGGTCGACGCGGTCATCGCCAACAGCAACGTCATGGTTATCGTCGGCATTGTTATCGGCGTCATCATCTCCTTGTTCCTGGGGATTCTGATCACCCGCATGATCACCACCGGAATCAACAAAAGCGTCTCTCTGGCTGAAGCCATCGCCGGTGGCGACCTGACCGTCAAAGTGGAAGATGAACTGGCCGCCCAGAAAGACGAGGTCGGCATCCTGGCCGGGGCCTTGAGAACCATGACCGAAAAGCTCAAGGAAGTGGTCGGACAGGTCCAGGCGGCCTCAGACAACGTCGCCTCCGGCAGCGAGGAGATGAGTTCCTCTTCGGAAGAGCTCTCCCAGGGTTCCACCGAACAGGCCTCCAACCTGGAAGAAGTCACCTCCAGCATGGAGCAGATGGGCTCCAACATCAACCAGAACGCCGACAATGCCACGGAAACCGAAAAGATCTCCCAGCAGGCGGCGCAGGACGCCGAAGCCAGCGGCCGCCAGGTTCAGGACACGGTCCGGGCCATGAAAGACATTGCCGACAAGATATCCATCATTGAAGAGATCGCCCGGCAGACCAACCTGCTGGCCCTGAACGCGGCTATTGAAGCGGCCCGGGCCGGAGATGCCGGTAAGGGGTTCGCGGTGGTGGCGGCCGAAGTCCGGAAACTGGCCGAACGCAGCGGCGAAGCCGCCAAGGAGATCGGTGAACGCTCCGCCAGCAGCGTGGACGTGGCTGAAAAGGCCGGCCAGATGCTGGAAAAAATGGTGCCCGACATCCGCAAGACGGCCGAACTGGTCCAGGAGATCAGCGCCGCTTCCCGGGAGCAGACCTCCGGCGCGGACCAGATCAACCGGGCCATTCAGCAGCTCGACCAGGTGGTGCAGCAGAACGCTTCTTCCGCCGAGGAAGTCTCCTCCACCGCCCAGGAGCTGGCCAGCCAGGGCCAGCAACTGCAAAGCACCATGAGCTTCTTCAAGGTGGACGGATCCGGCCTGCAACAACGGCAGTCCCGGCAGCGGCAGGCCTTTCAGAGACAGGGCCAGACCACCCAATGGAAAGAGGCCGGTGCCAAAAAAGCGGCCAACCGGCTGAGCCACCAGTCTCAACAAACGACCAGGGACAATCCCGACGAGACCAGCTATCAGGCGCTGGAAATGGGTGTTGAAGACGCCACCGATCAGGAATTTGAACAGTATTAGAATATTAACGGAACCCGACGGTTCCGTTTCCCTGAGGGAGGAAGCGCTATGAATGACACGCAGGATGCACAAAACAACACTTATTTAACCTTTCATCTGGATGAAGAGCTGTACGGTCTCAACATCTACCTGGTCCGGGAGGTCCTGGAATATACCCCGGTAACCAAGGTACCCATGACGGCCGATTTCATGCGCGGGGTCATCAACGTCCGCGGTCACGTGGTGCCGGTGGTGGACCTGCGGCGGAAATTCGGCCTGGAAACGGCCGAAACAACCGTCAACACCTGTATTATCATTGTGGAAATGGATGTCGACGGCGAGGCCACCACCATGGGCGCCCTGGTGGACGGGGTCCAGGAAGTGCTGGAGATCCCTCCGGAACAGATCGAGGCATCGCCCCGGTTGGGCAGCAGAATCAATACCCGATTTATCCAGGGCATTGCCAAGCTGACGGATCAATTCGTCATTCTTCTCAATATCCAGTCGATTTTTTCCATGGATGAGTTGTCCATGCTGGCGGAGATGCACCAGGAGGAAGAGACACAGGACGGGTAAAACCGGGACGATGCGGATAAAAAAAGCCGGAATATCGAT
>JAWOCW010000313.1:0-5289 GCA_046483615.1 Desulfosudaceae bacterium | reverse complement strand
AGGATAAAGAGGAACGAGAGTATATTATCCCAGTGGCGGCTCATGTTCGTATCCAAAGTGGAGAGCGTCAATTCAGATACAGCTAATTTAAGCAAAGGAAAAATACCATGGAATATATGGGATATGTGATCGCCGCCGCGGTGCTGGGTTTAATAGTGGGCGCGGTTGTGGCGTACTGGATAAAAAGCGGTGTTTATAACAAAAAAATTAATTCGGCCCGGAACGAAGCCAATCGGATTGTCGAAGACGCCCGGCTGCGGGCCGAGAATCTGATCAAAGAGGCTAAGCTGGAGGCCAAAGACCGGCTCTTTAAAATGAAGAGCGATTTTGACGCCGAAACAGCAGAGACCAGGAATGAGCTGAAAAAACAGGAACAACGGCTGATATCAAAAGAAGAAAATCTGGATAGAAAATACGATCAGTTGGAGAGCCGCGAACAGGAGATTCAGAAAAAAGAAAAAAAATTTCAAAAGCGGGACGATGACCTGAAGCAAAAAGAAACGGAATTCAACCGATTGCTGGAAGCTCAAAGTCGCCGCCTGGAGGAGATATCCGGTCTGACCGCGGAGCAGGCCAAAGAGATCCTGGTGCAATCCCTGGCTGATGAAGCCCGTCATGATGCCGCCAAGCTGATTAAAAGAGTTACCACCGAAGCCGAGGAAGAGGCCGATAAAAAAGCCAAGCGGATCATTGCCACGGCCATTCAGCGTTATGCCGGAGATTTCGTGGCGGAACGCACCGTGTCAGTAGTGGAGCTCCCCGGCGACGAAATGAAAGGACGGATTATCGGCCGGGAAGGCCGCAATATCCGGGCGCTGGAAGCGGCCACCGGCATTGACTTGATTATCGATGATACTCCGGAAGCGGTCATCCTGTCCGGCTTTAACCCGGTTCGCCGGGAAGTGGCCCGCATCTCGCTGCAGCGGCTGATCGCGGACGGCCGCATTCATCCGGCCCGGATAGAAGACGTGGTGCAGAAGGTCACCGCCGAGGTTGACGTGACCATCAAGGAGGCCGGCGAGCAGGCGGCCTTTGATACCGGCGTCCACGGCATCAATCCCGAGTTGATTAAGGTTCTGGGGAGCCTGAAATTTCGGACCAGTTACGTTCAGAACGTTTTGCAGCACTCGGTGGAAGTCAGTTTTTTGTGCGGCATAATGGCCACCGAGTTGAGGCTTGACGCCAAGAAAGCCCGGCGCATGGGGCTGCTGCATGATATCGGCAAGGCCATTGATCATGAGGTGGAAGGTCCGCATGCCCTGATCGGTTCCAACCTGGCCCAGAAGTATGGTGAATCCGCGGAAGTTACTCACGCCATTGCCGCCCATCATGAAGATACCCCCCCGGAAACCGTATATGATCTGCTGGTTCAGGCGGCGGACGCCCTGTCCGGAGCACGTCCCGGAGCCCGCAAGGAACTGCTGGAAAATTACATCAAACGACTGGAGGATCTGGAAAAGATCGCCACTTCTTTTAAAGGAGTGGCTAACGCTTACGCCATCCAGGCTGGTCGCGAACTGCGGGTGATAGTTGAAGGAGACATGATTTCTGACGAAGATTCGGTTTTGCTGAGCCGGGATGTGGCCAAGGAAATTGAAACTAACCTGACCTTTCCCGGACAGATCAAGGTAACGGTTATCCGGGAGACAAGGGCGGTCGAGTACGCCAATAAATAAAATTATGAAAACAGTTATTGATATTTTAGAAGAGCGCGGTTTTGTCGAAGCCATGACTCACGAGGCGGAGTTGAAGGACAGCTGTGCCCGGGGAGAGGTGACCTGTTATATCGGATTTGATCCCACCGCCGCCAGCCTGCACGTGGGAAGCCTGGTGCCCATCATGGCGCTGGCCCACATGCAGCGTAACGGCCACGCTCCCATTGCCTTGATGGGCGGCGGTACCGGCCTGGTGGGCGATCCCAGCGGCAAGACCGAGATGCGCCAGCTGATTTCCGAACAGGACGTCAACGCCAATGTGCGGGGAATCAAAAAACAACTGTCGAATTTCATCGATTTTGATGCCGGCAACGCCACTCTGGTCAACAATGCCGACTGGCTGACAGATCTTCGTTATATTACCTTTTTAAGGGATATCGGGCGTCATTTCAGCGTCAACCGCATGATCAAGGCGGAAAGTTACAAGATGCGCCTGGACTCTGAAGAAGGGCTGAGTTTTATCGAGTTTAACTACATGCTGTTGCAGGCCTATGATTTTCTAAAGCTCTATGAAACCCGGGATTGCCGGCTGCAAATGGGCGGCAGCGATCAATGGGGCAATATCGTGGCCGGCCTCGACCTGATCCGGCGCGTTAACGGCGGCCAGGCCTACGGCCTGACCTTCCCCCTGATTACCACCAGCAGCGGGGCCAAGATGGGCAAAACAGCGGCCGGGGCGGTCTGGCTTGATCCGGAGCGAACCAGCCCCTATGACTATTACCAGTACTGGATCAACACCCATGACGCCGACGTGAGCCGGTTCCTGTTTCTGTTTACTTTCCTGCCGGCCGAAGAGATCCGGGAGGTGGCCAACATGAAAGGCGCTGATATCAACAGCGCCAAAACGGTGCTGGCCTTTGAAGCCACTTGCATCGCCCACGGAGCGGATGAGGCGGTCAAGGCTCACCAGGCCACGACTGAAAATTTCGGAGCGCGGAGCATCCCCGAAAATTTACTGCCAACGAGCGATGTGCCGCGAGATGCTATTGTTAACATGCCTCCTGGAAGAACTAAGACTTCGGGAGGTCCTGTTTCTGTTTCCGTAACAAATATGCCATATACGGAATTATCGCTGTCCACTATTTCACCCGGTCTTTCTGCCGTTGATCTTTTTCATGATGCCGGTCTTGCTCAGTCCAAAGGCGCCGCCAGGCGATTGATTCAGCAGGGCGGGGGATACATAAACGGTGAGCGGGTCGAGTCAGTGGATTACCAAGTGACAAAAGACGATATCAAGGACGGGGAAATCGTTCTTCGCGCCGGCAAAAAGAAATACCATACGATTAAAGTGCCGGATGACCACGAGGGATAAATGTGCCGGATATCGATAATGACCAATCTTGACAACAGGGTCGGGATCTTTTATATCAAGTAAAAAGTGTACAGACAGCAGGGTGCCGGCCGGCCCGCCGAATCAGCCGGCGCGGACGGATAAAAGGAAAGATGGTGCAAGTCCATCGCATGCCAGCCGTTGCCGTAAACGGGGACGAGAGCCGCACAGGCCACTTTCGGAAAATCCGGGGGGAAGGCGCGGCTTGAGACTGATCCGTAAGCCGGAAAGCCTGCCTTGCTGCTGAACGAATCGGATTTCTGCTGGAGCGAATCCTTCTGAGAAACATTTTCAGGAGGTATGTTATGCCAGCGGATAACGATCGGCAAATCGGGGCCACCATCACCCGTCTGACCCGCCGCCAGGACCTTTCCCGGGACGAAGCCGTCCGGGCCTTTACCACCATCCTCAACGACGACACCACACCCATGCAGCAGGGCGCTTTCCTGGCCGCCCTGGCCACCAAAGGCGAAACCGAGGCCGAGATCGCCGGGGCCTGGGATGCCATCTATCAACTGGACACGGTTAAGCCCGGTTTTATCCCGGACCGGCCGCTGGTGGAAAACAGCGGCACCGGCATGGATACTTTCAAGACCTTCAACATCAGCACCGCCGCCGCCGTGGTGGCCGCCGCCGGGGGAGTGCCCATGGCGCGTCACGGCGCCCGTTCCATTACTTCGTCCTGCGGCGCGGTGGATATGGCCGAGGCCCTGGGAGTT
Organism: Desulfosudaceae bacterium; assembly: GCA_046483615.1. GTDB lineage: Bacteria > Desulfobacterota > Desulfobacteria > Desulfobacterales > Desulfosudaceae > CAYTQK01. The sequence continues at coordinate 1,525 of JAWOCW010000313.1, read as the reverse complement.
GACGTGGAATGCCCGGTGGAAATGGTCGTGGCCAGTGTTAAAACCGCCGGCATCGGCCTCTTCAATGGCATGAGCCCGACCGTTCATCCCCGGGCTTTGGGAAGGATTCTTTCCCAGATTCATTTCGGCTCCACCCTCAATATCGCGGCCTCCCTGGCCAATCCCGTTCTGCCGGCCATCGGGCTGCGGGGAGTATATTCCCGGGAAATGATTATGCCGGTTATCCGGGTCATGCGGGCCATCGGCTATGAGCAGGCCATTGTCCTGCACGGCCTGGTCGATGATGGCGGTGATACCGGGTCCGGCATGGATGAGGCCTCAATCTGCGGCCCCACTCATTGCGCCCGCCTGGACGAGTCCGGCCGGATCGAGACTTTTGTTATTCATCCGGAAGATTACGGCCTGGGCGGATATAACCCCGGGGAGCTGGCCCCGGCTGATGATCTTTCCTCCGAAGCCCGCCGGTTTGTCAGACTGCTGGCTGCCCGGGATAGAAGCGCCGGTCGGGACGCCATTGTGCTCAATGCCGCCCTGATTTTTTACGCCGCCCGGACAGTATCCACTATCACCGAGGGCGTGGCCGCCGCCGCCGGGATTCTGGAAAGCGGGCGGGCCATAGAAACGCTCACGGCCTGGGTTTCGGCCCAGAACCGTGATCCGGCCAGGGGGGCGCGTCAGTTGCAAGAATTGCTGGACACGGCACTGACCGCGCGGGAGGCCTCATGAAACTGTTGCTGACCGGACCCCGGCAGCTGGAAGTCAGGCGACATATCCCGCAGGAGGGGGTTCCGGAGGGAGAGGCCCGGCTGCGAGTCCTGTATTGCGCCGTCTGCCGGACAGACGCCAAAATGTGGGGCCAGGGCCACCGAGACCTGGTGCTGCCCCGGGTGCCGGGCCATGAAATGGTGGTGGCCGACGACAAGGGTTGTCGCTTCGCGGTCTGGCCGGGAAACAGTTGCGGCCGGTGCGGGCACTGCCGCGCCGGCCGGGAGAGTCGCTGCGAAAGAATCCGTATCATCGGTTTCCACCGCGACGGAGGATTTGCCGACCAGGTTCTTGTCCCGCGAACCAGCCTGCTTCTGCTGCCGGAAACCATGGACCCGCTTACGGCCTGTTTTGCCGAGCCGGTAGGCTGCGTCCTCCATGCTCTTGGCGCCTCCGGCGTTGATCAGAGCGAGCGGGTGCTGATCTTCGGCGGCGGCACCATGGGACTGCTGACCGCTTTGGCCGTCAAAGCCGGCGGTGGTAGCCCGGTCATCCTCGAAAATGATCCCGGCAAGATCAGCAGAGCGCGGCCTTTTCTGGACGAAGCCGGCCTGGTCTGCCTTCCGGACATCAACCGGGGCGGCTTTGAAGCGGTCTTTACCGCCTGTGCCGATCCGGCCGCTTTCGGGCGGGGGCTGGAAAAGCTGGCCAAGGGCGGCCGTTTCTGCTTTTTCAGCGGTCTGGCCAAAGACCAGGTCCTGACCAGCGATCTTCTCAACCTGGTTCACTATAAGGAAATCACCCTCAGCGGGGCCTATGG
>JAWOCW010000262.1:0-3785 GCA_046483615.1 Desulfosudaceae bacterium | reverse complement strand
CTCCCATTCCGGATCAGCCGGTGACGGCCAAGCAGAAGAGAAGGCAAAAGCGATCTGAACAAGTTGCGCGGCCGCCACCAGACCCAGCGGCAAGACCAGCAGCCAGGTTCTCTGAGATAGTGCTCTAAGAGAAAAACGATAATAAGAAAAAAATTTATCTTGGGAGGAAAAGGATCGGAAGGCCGTGGGCGGCAGGCTTTTTTTCAGAATACTGAACAAGACGAAAATCAGCACCCCGGCCGCGAGCAGGATCGACAGTCCGGCCATGAAATCTTCCTGGGTCATACGTTTCGCTTTCCTTGATAAGAAACCGACCGTTTATGCTTCTTCTTTCCGGATCAGGGCGCCGGTGGGACAGATTTCCACGCAGGCCATGCAATCGGCGCAGGGCAGGTCGGCTTCGCCCGTCAATCCTGCCGATTTAATGACAGTTTTGAAGCCGCGGCCGGTGGCGGAAAAAAGGGGGTTGCCGTTTTTTTCCCGGCAGGCGTATATGCAGCGGCCGCACAGGACGCAGCGATTGGGGTTGTAGTCGATCAGGGGATGACTGGTATCAATGGCCAGCTTGAGCTCATAGGGGGGCAGATCCTTGGGTTTGAGCTTGACCTTGAGAAACTTGGCCATGTCCTGCAGGGCGCAGTTCTTGTTGGCCGGGCAATGGCCGCAGTCCACGTCGTGGACGGACAGGAGCAGTTTCAAGGCGGTTTTCTGCAAATTCCGGACAGCTTCGGAGGTGGTCGTCACTACCATGCCTTCTTCTACCAGGGTGGTGCAGGAGGTAACCGGCTGATCATAGCCCTCGATCTCCACGAAACAAAGCCGGCACGAGGCCGGGGGGCGGGTCATGCCCTGCATCCAGCACAGGTTGGGAATATATATTTCAGCGTCCAGGGCCGCCCGCAGCACGCTGATGCCTTCTTCGGCCTCGATCTGCCAGTCATCAATGTAAAGTGTGACCATCCTGCTATCCTTCCTCTTTTTTCGGATTTTCTATAATCGGCGCGTTTTCGGGAGGAGTGGCTTTTTTAACGGCATCATATAGAGGAATACAGACAGTCAGGCATTCCCCGCACTTGACGCATTTTTCCTGGTCAATTCCCTTTTTGCGGTTGGAGGTGGTGAAAATGGCTTCGGTGGGACAGCTGCCGACGCAGGCGTCACATCCCCGGGCGCACAGATCCAGATCGATATAATAGGCGATCAGGTCGCGGCACATTTTAGCCGGACAGATCTTGTCTTTGACATGGGCTTCGTATTCATCCCGAAAATATTTCAGCGAAGTCAGAACGGGATTGGGAGCTGTTTTTCCCAGGCCGCACAAAGAACCCTGTTTTACGGACGCGGCCAGCCAGGCCAGGGTGTCCAGGTCTTCTTCCTGACCTTCTCCTTTGGTGATGCGGTCCAGTATCTGCAACAGGTGACGCGTGCCTACCCGGCAGAAGGTGCATTTGCCGCAGGATTCGTTCTGGGTAAATTCCAGGAAATAGCGGGACACATTGACCATGCAGGTGTCTTCGTTCATGATGACCATGCCGCCCGAACCCATCATGGCGCCGGCCTGGGTCAGAGAATCGAAATCAATGGGCGTGTCCAGAAAAGATTCCGGCAGGCAGCCGCCGGAGGGGCCGCCGATCTGCACGGCTTTGAATTTCTTTTTGTCGGGGATACCGCCGCAGATGTCAAAAATCAGGGTACGCAGGCTTTCTCCCATGGGTATTTCCACCAGTCCGGCGAACAGGACATGTCCCACGATGGAGAAAATAGCCGTGCCCGGGCTGTCGCCGGTGCCGATGCCGCGAAACCAGTCCACTCCCTTATCTATGATGGGCGGAACGGTGGACAGGGTTTTGACGTTGTTGATGACAGTGGGCCGGCCATGCAGGCCTCTGGTCACCGGGAAAGGAGGGCGGTGTTGGGGCATACCGCGGAATCCTTCCAGGGAACGGATGAGCGAAGTCTCCTCGCCGCAGACAAAGGCGCCTGATCCCTGGAAGACTTCTATTTCCAGGGAAAAATCACTGCCCAGGATATTGTCTCCCAGCAGGTTGTATTCCCGGGCCTGGTTGATGGCCTTGGTGATCAGGCGGACCGCCAGAGGGTATTCCGCCCGGACGTAAACGATGCCGCGACTGGCGCCAATGGCCCGGGCGCAGACGGCCAGGCCTTCCAGCATCTGGTGGGGATTGCTTTCCAGGAGGGTGCGGTCCATGTAGGCGCCGGGGTCACCTTCGTCAGCGTTACAGATAACGATTTTTTCAGGATTGTCCTGGGCGGCGGCAATGGCCCATTTTCGGCCGGTGGGGAAACCGGCTCCACCGCGGCCCCGCAATCCGGAATCGGAAATGGTCTGGATGATATCCGCGGATTCCATGTCAAGAGCGGCGGCCAGAGAAGCGTAGCCTCCCCAGGCCAGATATTCATCAATTTCCGCCGGATTAATCTGGCCGCACTTTTCCATGATGACCCGTTTTTCCCGATTGAAGCGGGGAAACAGCATCAGGGAAGGAATGGCCTCGCTGTCCTCGGTGACGGCGCCGTAAATATGGTCAAAGCAGGGATCATGAGCGCCGATAAAGTTTTTAACCAGCATCCGGGCCTTGCCCTCATTGACGTTCTGGTACATGATGGGCGGATAGCCTGATTCCGGAACATTCACGATCACCAGGGGCTCAGCATAACAATGGCCGTGACAGCCGATGGGATGAATAACGGCTTCCAGGCCCTCTTTTTCCAGGTTTTCTTCAAAGGCCAGCTTGGTTTCTTCGGCCCCGGCAGCCAGTCCGCAGGTGGCCATACCAATATGAATGGTTGGAGTGGCGGACCGCGTAAAAGAGTCCCACTGATCAACCGCTTTTTGTTTTAAGGACTGATAGCGCTGGTTAGTTTCACTTTTTTTCAGGTCAACCGGGTTGCCGTCAGCCGGATTCTCGTTTTCTGGGTCGGCTTTAGTCTGAGCCATGGTCCTTGTCTGCCTCTCTTGCCGCTATCATTTTATTGGTTGTAATCTGGGTAAAAAACCCTTCGATTTTGCTGGGAGACATATAACCGTGGACCTTTTCACCCACCAGCGCCACCGGCGCCAGGGCGCAACAGCCGACACAGGCCACTCGTTCCAGGCTGAACTCCCGGTCCTCGGTAGTTTCTCCTTCCTCGATATCCAGCTTGCGTTCAAAATTTTCCAGGATGATGTCGCCGCCGCGGACGTGGCAGGCTGTTCCCATGCAGACCCGGATGGGGAATTTTCCGGGAGGATTAAACCGGAACTGGTTGTAGAACGAAGCTACCCCGTAAATCTCCGTGGTCGGAATAGCGAGGTGCTCAGCCACGGGTTGAATGGCCTCAATGGGCAGATAGCCGAGGGTGTTTTGCACCATTTGCAGCAGGGGAATGAGATTGCTGCGCTTTGTTTCAAACTCCGTCAGCCGGGAACGAATCTGATCAACCTTTTCCTCTTCTTCACTGGTAATATGAGAAATCATGCTTTTGCTGTCCATCGGGTTTCATCGCAACCGGTTTGTTTTATAACCGGTGAGGTGGGTTAATAATAATATCTGTAAATAATTTAATTTAGTAAAAGTTCAGGGAGCTTTTTAATTTGCCGCCCCATCCGGGATCTTTTAATAAGTCATCACGCGTCCAAAAATAATAAATATATCAGATTTTAAATCTGAAAACCAGATCTGTTTTTTTCCTGTTTTTCAATAACTCCTGACACAGCAATAAACATGCCGAATAATTTAACCCGAATATTTCATGAAATATCCGGGTTAAAAAAGGGGGGGGGG
>JAWOCW010000152.1:0-5000 GCA_046483615.1 Desulfosudaceae bacterium | reverse complement strand
GCCTGACGCAGCGCAGTACTTCCGCGACAGGGCTGGTAAGTCGTTCCGGCAGGCTGATAATAAGCTGATTGTTTTTCATTTTTAATACCGAATAACAATATTAATAATAATATCAGATTTAATTACTATTCCTGGGTTTCCCTGTCAAGGCTATTTTTGATGCCGGTGGATTTTCTTTTGGCCGGGGATTGATTCGGCTGACAGGGTCGTCGGGATAAAAATCGTTGGCAAAAGATATCAGCCACCAGCTGGTGGCCCTGGCGGTTCCAGTGGGCGTCACCATTGATAAAGTATCTATCAATGAAGGTTTTGGGCGGAGTCTCACCCATGGTCTCAAAAAATACGGGGAAGTAATCGATGAACTCGACCCCCTGGCGTCGGCACCAGTTCCGCCAGTAGGCGGAGTGGACGGAATCCCGGTCGCCAGCCCGCAACTGCGGCGGCCAGGGATATACGGCCACGGTTAATTTAATGCCGTGCCTGTCCAGCAGGTTTTTCAGGCGGGTCATGTAGTTGTCCATCCGCCGCAGTCCGGGTTTTCCGACTTGCTGGTACAAATCCCGGTCGATGGTCCATTTCCCCGTGTCCCAGTATGGCGGAAGAGCGTATGATTGCAATATGCCCATGAAACGGGCCATGGAATCGACGGCCCCTTCTTTTCTGATCCGGTCGATAATGGCCTGCCTGGTCTGTTTGTCTTCGAAAAGTCTGCTCTGGACACGGTTCTTTTCGTCCAGGTAGTAGGATTCCGCCTCGTCTCTGACATCGGATATATCCAGGAAGACGACCATTTCATCAAAACGCAGCCCGGTCTGTTCAAGCAGGTATTTTGTTTTTCGCCAGTAGATAATGGGAGAATACGAAACGGCCGCGGCATTGAGTACCTCCACCTGGCAGGGAGCCAGTCTCCGGGCGGTCAGTCCGGCAAAGGTGTCCTGGTATGCCAGGCCGATGCCTTCGGTAAAAGAGTCACCCATGAAAATCAGGCGATAAGCAGCGGATGTTAGCGGTACCTGCCGGGGCGAACTGTCCTTGAATCCAAGGGAATTGGTATAGAGGGGGTATCGTCGGTCTCCCCAGGCGGCCGTCGGGACCACCTGGTTTTTGCGAAAATCATGGTGGTAAACCGGCGAGGAACGGCGGTAGGTAAAGGCCGCGTCAAAAAGGGTCGGGCGGGTTTGGTGCCGCTGAAGTCTCTGGAAATAAACAAACGAAAAAACACCGGCGCAGATGATGGTGAAAATTAAGATAACCGCCAGGATGGTAATCCGGGGATGTTTTTCAAACCGGTTGAGATGGTTGGCCTGGCGGTGTCTGTCAGTTTCAGTCATTACTGCCTGGCTCGGAACCGGATGCTTTTATTGATTCGGGACGGAAAGTGGCCTGGTGCCGGAATTCCTCCTGTGGCGCCGGCCGGCCGAAAAGGAATCCCTGGCCATAGTCACAGCCGAGAGACTGCAGGTAGGCCAGCTGCTTCTCGGTTTCAATCCCTTCGGCCATGACCTTCTTGTCGGTTTCATGGCACATGGTAATGATGGCCCGGACCAAAGAAGCGCTGTATTGGTCGTCAAACATGGCATGAATAAAGGACTTGTCAATTTTGACGATATCGATGGGCAGCTGCTGCAGCAGGCTCAGGGAAGAATAGCCCGTGCCGAAATCGTCCAGCAGGATAGTGATGCCCAGGTCAGACAGTGCTTGTAATATCTGCCGAACGTCCTCGATTCTTTTGGCGGCCACTCGTTCCGTGATTTCAATGCCGATCTGCGAGGGGTCAATGTTATATTCTTTGATAGTGCCCAACAATTCATCCAACATGGTCGGATTGCTCAATTCGTAAACACAGCAATTTATGGTGCCCTGGGGAATGTCCTGGTTGTTCTGTTTCCATCGCGAAATCTGCCGGCAGACGCTTTTTTCCACCCGCAGTCCCACCGAACGGATCTGACCGGTGCGTTCCAGGATGGGAATGAACTCCGACGGCGAGATATATCCCTGCCTGGGGTGTTTCCAGCGCAGCAGGGCTTCCATGCCGATGACCTCAAATGTCTGCAAGTCTACCTGGGGCTGGTAAAAAATGGTAAATTCATTTTTGTCCACTGCCTGGCGCAGATCCTGAGCCAGGGCGAACTGGGAAGAGAACAGGTCGTTGTGAGAACTGTAGCGATGCGGAGTTTTGCTGTAATATTCCTTGGCGTGATACATGGCCACATCGGCCTGTTTGAGCAGGGTGTCCTTGTCGAGGCCGTCATGTGGATAAAGAGAGAAGCCGACGCTGATCTCCTGGAAGATCCGGTTGTCATGGATTAAAAAAGGTTTTTCATTGACGTGGCGGAGGAGTTTTTCTCCCAGGGCCAGAGCGCCTGCCTCGGTTTCAATACCTTCACCCAGAATGACAAATTCGTCTCCACCGGTTCGGGCCACGGTGTCGCTTTCCCGGACGGATTCCTTCAGCCGCCGGGCCACCCCCTGGATCAATTCGTCCCCGGCGGAATGACCCAGGGTGTCATTGATCTCCTTGGTCCGGTTCATGTCCACCACCAGTACTGCCAGCATGGTATTATAGCGGTAAGCCCGGGCAATGGCCTTGTGAAATCGTTCATTCAACAAAGAGCGATTGGCCACGCCGGTCAGGGCGTCATAATAGGCCATGCGGTGGAGCTCTTTTTCCATCTCTTTCTGGCGGGTAATGTCCCGGACGATCCCCCGGAATCCCGCCCGGTTGCCCGCCTCGTCCTTGATCAGCGAGATGGACGCGTTGACCCACCGTTTAGATCCATCCTTGCAGATCAGTTTCCAGTCAAAACCGGAAGAGGGCTCGCCGGTATGAAAGACATGATTAAAGGTATGGTATACCAGTCGGGCGTTACTTTCGTCCATGTAGTCCCGGTTGTTTTTTCCAAGCAGTTCATTTTCCGGGTATCCCAGCAGGTTGCACATCTGCTGGTTCATGAAGGTAAAGTTGCCCTGGTAGTCAACTTCATAATAGGCGTCCTGGATTTCTTCCAGGATCAGGCGGTATCGTTTTTCGCTCTGACGCAGGGCTTCTTCCGCCTGTTTCCGATCGGTAATGTCCAGCAGGAAACCGATGGTGAGCGTCTGACCGTGGTCAGTGGAAACGGTGCTGGCCCGGATTTCCACTTTTTTCTCCTGGCCGGCTTTATCGGTAAAAGTAAAATCATAGCGGTCGGGCGCTTCTTGGCCTTGCCTTCGGAGCAGGTAGATGTTCTCCAGGGCGTATCTTTGATCGACCTTCAGAAAAGCCCGGAAATCCTGATCGATGAATTCATCGTGACTGTATCCGGTCAGTCGGCAGAACTGCTGGTTGGCGTAAATAAAACGAAAGCTATCGCCCAGAATGAAGATAGCGTTTTGGGATTGTTCGACAATCAAGCGGTAACGTTCTTCGCTTTCGCTCAAAACCTTTTCCGCCTGCCGGTAGCGCCAGGCCTCTTCTTTGAGCTCGTTGATCTGGCGATGAAGTTCGTTGTCGGATTCCTGGAAGTTCATGCAATCTGTCCGCCTTGGTCAAAACAGCAGCTTAACAAGGATATTTCATGAAATATCCGGGTTAAGTTTGCCGGACGCCGGTATAGTTATCTAAATTTAATACTATTATTGCTCAAAAAGGGGTTAAAGTCAATTGTTAACTATTCAGCCCGGATATTTCATGAAATATCCCGGTCAGGCGAAAACCCCGGTGAACGGTTGCTTCAGGCAAAAATTTGTCCGGTTTCGGCAAAGGTATTCATAATCAGCCAGGACTTGACGTCAAAGCAGGCATCCGGATGGGCTTTTAAGCGTCGGGCTTGGGATTGGGACAGCATGACTACCTCGATGTCTTCCGAATCATTGGTGTGCAGGGAAGTCGGAATCCCGGCGCAGTCGACATAGACCAGGACCAGGGCTTCATCGGTCAGGCCGGAGGAGGAGTAGATAATCGGGCTGAGTTGATTGAGGCGGACGATGGTCAAGCCGGTTTCTTCGTGAAGTTCCCTGGTGGCGGTGGCTTCAATGGTTTCCTCGCCATCCACCAGCCCGGCCGGAAAGCCGTACTGCGTCTCTCCCAGGGGAACCCGGAATTCCCGGATCATGACCAGCTTATCTTCATCGACGTGATAAGGCACGACGACCACGGCATCAGGAGTTTGTTTGTTTTTAAGGGCGGCGGGGTCGGATTTCCGGGAGGCAAAGATCCAGCCCCGCTCTTTTTCAGACTTATCCAGATATGTGGCCGAAAAAAGATTAATATGGCTGAAATCGGTTTCCCGCCGGATATCTAAAATTCGCATGCCGGACCTCCTTGCTGGATCTTTTTGATTGATTGTTTCTTTTTTCAGGTTTTATCTGAAGGTTCTCTTTTTAATTATACTATGATAAACAGCGGTGGTGGAACAAACAAAAAAAGCCGGACAGCCCGGTATTATTCTTTGTGACAGGAGTGATTATGGATTGTTTTTTTAAACCCGCCGGAGTTGCCATTGTGGGGGCTTCCGCCACCATTGGCCGGGGCGGGTACAACCTTGTCAGTAATATCAAAAACAGTTTTCAGGGAGAGATATACCCGGTTAATCCCCGGTATGATGAAATTCTGGGTTTAACCTGTTATCCTTCGGTGTCCGATATCCCGGGCTCCGTGGATATGGCCATTATTTTCGTGCCGGCCGCCGGTATACCCGATATTATCGTTCAATGCGCTCACAAGGGCGTCCGGGGAGTCATCATTCAGTCCGCCGGTTTCGCGGAGACGGGCCAGGCGGGCCGGGAGTTGCAGGAACAGGTTTTGAAGCAGGCTCGTCAAAACAACATCCGGGTCTGGGGACCCAATTGCGTCGGCCTGGTGGATATTGCCGGCCGCCAGTTCTTTTCATTTATTTCTCCGGATATTTTAAAAGATAATGTCATCACCGGCGGCGTTTCCATGATCGTCCAGAGCGGCATGCTTTCCGGGGGGTTCTTAATGGATATGATGACCGCTGACCGGATGGGGTTTGCCAGGG
>JAWOCW010000401.1:0-4423 GCA_046483615.1 Desulfosudaceae bacterium | reverse complement strand
AAGCAGATTTAAAAAAACGCTCTGCTGGATTCTGATGGGGATAGCGGCCTGGGCCTGGTCACCGCCAGCCCTGGCCGAAGAAGCCGACGACGGCACCGGCGGCTACGAGGATGTCTTTTCCGGATTTGACGAGGGCCGGGAGGCTGAAACAGACACGGAGCCCCTGTCAGAAGAGGTTCCGCCTCCTTCCCGCTGGCATTTGGGCGGTGACCTGACCCTGTCCGGTATCTGGAATGTCAATCATGATTCACCGGAAACCGGAGAAATCGACCACCGCGGCCTGTCCCGTCTGCGCGCCGAACTGAACCTGGAATTTCAGGCTGATCTTTATGAATCCTGGCGCCTGTTTGTCAGCGGCCGGGGTTTTTATGACGCCGCCTACGAAATACAGGGACGAGAGGAATACCCTCATCAGCTTCTGGATGAATATGAAGACGAGGTGGAGTTCCGGGAAACTTATCTCCAGGGATCCCTTTTGCCTGATCTTGACCTGACCGTGGGTCGCCAGATCATTGTCTGGGGAAACACGGAAAATTTCCGGGTAACTGATGTTCTAAACCCCAGGGAGAACCGGGTTCCGGGACTGGTGGACATCGAAGACAGCCGACTGCCGGTATGCGCTGTAAAAGCCGACCTGTACTGGAAAGATTCCATCGGCCGTTACAGCCTGACCGGTATTGCCATCCCGGAACTTCGATATAACCGCGAACCGGTCTATGGCAGCGATTTTTATCCCTTTGACCCCCCCCGGCCGCGGGAGGACCTGCCGGCTCAGAACCTGAGAAACACCGAACTGGCCCTGGCCCTGACCGGAATTTTTCACAACTGGGATCTCTCCCTGTATGCCGCTCGATACTATGACAATGCCAAGCACCTCCACCACACCGGCTACGTCATGGTGCCGGTCATGGTGCCGGGCGTGGGCCTCACCCCCATGCCGGATCTGACTCAACCTACTTTTGAACTTCAGACTTCCCGGCTCCTGATGACCGGCCTGTCTGTCAATTACGCCCTGGGAAGCTGGCTGCTGAAAAGCGAGCTGGCCTGGACCAAAGGTTACGAATTTAATACCGTGCCGGACGACAAAAGCCGCTTTGACATACTGGCCGGGTTTGAGTACATGGGTTTTACCAACACCAGCCTGGCCCTGGAATTCAAGCAGATGCACATGCCCGACTTCAAGGACAGCATGCGGGGATTTCCGGATTACGCCGAAAGCAGCCAGTTCACCACCGCCTTCCGGATTACCCGCGACTTCATGAATGACCGGTTGGAGTTGATGTTTCTGGCCATGATCATGGGGATCGAAGCTGAAGACGGCGCCTTTGAGCGTGTCGCGGCGGAATACGAACTGAACGAGGCGCTGACGGTAACCGTCGGCAGCATCTTCTACCAGGACGGCGATACCCTGATGATGAATAATATCCATGAAAATAACCGGATCTATTTTGAATTCACCCATGATTTCTAAACGGGAGGGAACATGAAAAGACTTCAAGAATGCGTGGTGGTGGAGGCGGTCCGGTCGCCCATCGGCAAGTCCGGCTGGAAGCGGTATAATAATATGACGGCTTTTCAAAAATAGCGGCTTGTCGCGATCACAAGGACAAGATATGGCAAGTCCCGAATTAGAAACACTGATCCGTTTTTTGCGGCAGGTGCAGGGCCAAAACGACGCCCCTGACCCGGAAAAACTGCGGGCCGGCCTGGAACAGATGGCCGCCATGATACCGGCTGACGCCGATATTTCCGTCAAGGCCGAATCGGCCGGAGGAGTGGCCGCGGAATGGGCCGACGCGCCCGGCGGGGCGACAGACCGTTTCCTGGTCTATTTTCACGGCGGGGGCTATGCCGGCGGTTCACCGCAGACTCACCGTGATATAATAGCCCGGCTGGCCCGGGCTACCAGGCGGCGGGTACTGGGGGTTGATTACCGGCTGGCGCCGGAGAACCCTTTTCCGGCCGCGGTGGAAGACGCCGTCACCGCCTGCCGCTGGCTGCTGAACGAATTCGGGGCACCCCCGGAACGAGTAGCCGTGGCCGGGGATTCGGCCGGCGGCGGTCTGACCCTGGCCATGCTGGTAAAACTGCGGGACGAGGGGGCTCGCCTGCCGGCGGCGGCAGTGTGCATGTCGCCCTGGACCGACCTGGCCGTCACCGGCGATTCGGTCAGGAAGCGGGCCGAAATCGACCCCTTTTTGACGCCGGCGGGACTGAGACACTTTTCCGATCTTTACCGGCAAGGCGCCGACCCCGCGTCCCCCCTGGTCTCACCCCTGTACGCCGATCTGAGCGGACTGCCGCCTATGCTGTTGCAGGTAGGCGAGCGGGAATGCCTGCTGGATGATTCCGTGCGTCTGGCGGAAAAAGCCCGGGCCGCCGGCGTGGACGTCACCCTGGAAATCTGGGACGGAATGGTGCATGTCTTCCAGGGGTTTGCCGCCGTGCTGCCGGAAGGTGCCGACGCCATCCGGCGCGTCGGCGATTACCTGAATGATTTTTAGCCCGAATATTTCATGAACTCGTGAAATATCCGGGTTAATGGAGGACCGCCATGACAAACTGCGGCTGCGGCTGTGAAATGGAAGAGGCCGCCGGACTGGAACGCCGGACCCTGGGGGCGCTTCTGGCCATCAACGGCGTTATGTTCGTGGTCGAAATGGTGGCCGGCTGGTGGGGTGAATCAACCGGCCTGCTGGCCGACTCCCTGGACATGCTCGCCGACGCCACGGTTTACGGCCTGGCGCTTTACGCTGTTGACCGGGGAGGCCGGCAACAGGCCAGGTCAGCCACGCTCAGCGGCGTGCTTCAGCTCGCCCTCGGAATCGGCGTCCTGGCGGAAGTGGCCCGCCGCTTTTTGTTCGGCAGCGACCCGGTCAGCCTGTTGATGATGATTATCGGAACCATGGCGCTGGCCGCCAACACCACCTGCCTGGCGCTGCTCGCCCGGCACCGCCACGGGGGAGTACACATGCGGGCTTCCTGGATTTTTTCCGCCAACGACGTCATTGCCAATCTCGGCGTCATTATCTCCGGCGGATTAGTGCTGTTGCTCGGCAGCCGCCTGCCCGACCTGATCATCGGCGCCATCATCTCGGCGGTGGTTATCCGCGGCGGAGTCCGGATTCTGCGCGAAGCCAAAGAAGCCCGGCATAACCTGGATGACCGGACTTCCTGAGTGATGCTTTTCGTGAAAAGTCCCCATCGACTGATAAGCCGGGCGTTACCGATCTCCATGAAGAAAGGCTGCCTGGCAGCAAACCCGCCGCGAGACAGCCGGCCACCTGCCGGCAATTGGACTTTCCAAAAGCCATCATAGCAGGTAATAGCGTTCGTTGGCCACCGCCGCCCGGCCCTGGGCCACCAGGTATTCCAGGTGCTTGCGGACCATGCCCCGCTCGCCGAACTGGTAGAAAACCAGCGGCTGACGGGGTTTCTTATAGATGGGCCAGTGATCGGCTATCTCTTCCACCGTCCGCGGCTCGTCCATCAGGCCCGTGATTTTCTCTTCCCGTTCAGCAATGACGTTTCGGTAAGTCCGGCTCAGGGCGGCGAAATTCTCCCGGATGACGCCCATGTTGTGGGAGGTTACATATATTTCGGCGGGAAATTCCAGGAGCCGGTCAATCGAGGAGAGAGTGTCGCCGATGTCGGAAACCCGGTCACCGTACCAGGGACCAAAGGAGGTCATGTCAAGATCGCCGGTAAACAGCACCCCCTCCTCGGCGCAGTAAAACCCGCAATGGCCGGGAGTATGCCCCGGGGTGTGCACCACCGTCAACCGGGTCCGGCCGAAATCCAGAACCTCCCCGTCACGCAGGAGGCGGCTGGGGGTTTTTTCCCGGAAATTAAATTCCTCTTCCAGGATATGTTTCCAGCCGGCAATTTCCGCGGGATCATCCACGCCATAGGCGTCCAGGAGAATCTCCAGGGAGGTGAAGCAGGGCGCGTCAGCGGCGTGAACATAGAGCCCGGCCTCGTCAAAGAGATAATTCCAGGTAAAATGGTCTTCGTGGTAATGAGAATTGATGACAATGTGCGGTTTTTCAGTTTGGGCCAGCTCCGTCATGGCGGCCTGGCCGGCGGCCGGATCGATAACGGCCCGGATTTCGTCGTCCACGAACAAGGAATTGCAGAACGGATACTTGCCTTTGTTCTGGCCGGGAATAAAGACCAGCCGGCCGAATCGTTGTGTTTCCATGTTACCTCCTGCCGGGTTACCTCCTGCCGGTTCTTTTCCACCCTGAACCGCGATTTTGAAATCAAGATTTAGCACCGTTACCCTGACACCGCCATCGGTTGGCCATATGTTACCACGGCTTTGGGAAATGTCCAACCTCCGGAAGAACACCTCCGGAATTGAAATAAGGTCACAATAAGACTTGCAAAACACTGTTTATGGGAATAAAATTACCAGATAAGC
>JAWOCW010000399.1:0-10513 GCA_046483615.1 Desulfosudaceae bacterium | reverse complement strand
CGCAGCAAATCCTGGTTGGTGGCCTTGATCTTCCGCAGAGTCTCAGTTTTGCGGGTTTTATAACGGGTAACTCCGGCCGCCTCCTCGATAAAGGACCTTCTTTCTTCGGGGGTGGCTTCAGTTACCGCGCCGATATTACCCTGCTGGATAATGGCGTAAGATCTGGCCCCCATACCGCTGCCCAGAAAAATATTATAGATATCCTTGAGCCGGCAGGGCTGCTTGTTGATAAAATAAGATCGATCGCCGGATCGGTGCAGGCGCCTGGTAATGGCTATTTCCGAGAGGTGCTTCAGCTCTTCCGGCGCGGAACCGTTGTCATTGGCCAGGGTCAGGGTTACTTCGGCCATGTTCAGCTGCGACTGTTCATTGGTCCCGGAAAAAATAAGATCATCCATGGCTTTGCCGCGCAGTTGCAGGGCGCTCTGTTCTCCCATAACCCATTTGATGGCATCGAAGATGTTGCTTTTACCGCACCCATTGGGGCCGACAATGGAAAAAATGCCGGACGGAAAATCAATAACAGTGCCTTCCGGAAAAGACTTGAAACCGTTGATCTCCAGTTTTTTAAGTCTCATGAACGGGCTCCTTCTGCCGTACCAACCCGGGCAGATAAATAAGGCGGGGTTAATTGATGCTTGGTACTGTTAGCCAAAACAATGGAATTTTTTTAACAAGTAACAGCTTAAAAATGGTTTGTAAAGAAAAAAACACAATAACAGGTAGATTTTTTAAGGCCTGAATACCATATGTTGTGCGCGTATGGCCGTAACCCGGCTTGAAAGGTGACCATAAAGAAACAGATCAATCGGGAATCAGCCGTAAAATTGAATTGACAGATTATCATAAAATCAGATCTGTTATATTACAAAATATAATATAATTGTTTAAGTGTGAGACCGGCCTGGCAGAGTCTTTATTTCACCAACTGCTTAACCGATCAACCGACTATCCAGTTGCCGGACGCGGGCGCAGCTGCTGCCAGGCGGCCATTATATAAAGTCGGTATTAATATGGAAGCCGGCGCAAAAAGATGTCTTTTGAGATGATTTTCGGCAGCTGGTTACTGTCAGCCGCCGGCCTGCCTCTTCTGTGTCTCCCCATAACGTCTGATAAGATATATTATGTAAACTTTTAATAAGGGGCAAACCAGCCCTGCTTGACGGGGCTTTATGCTTATTCTTCCGGACTGGTTTCGTGGCTGGATGATGGCTGGTATTTTTTCAGGCGTTCCCTGACCGCCGGCATGACATAAATATCATCCAGGGGCTGGTTGGCCAGGCATTCGGCCAGGATATCGACTTTTTCCCGGACCGGCAATCGTTTATCCATGATAAAAAACCGCTCCTGGCCAATACGGCATAATCCACTGGAAACAGGAATTCCCCGGTTGCGGAGATTGTGTTCCTTGACCGTTATGCCGATCTTCTCGGCGGTGGTTTTAATCATATGGTACAACTGGTCGGGTTTCACGCTAAATAGCCCTCTTCCTACTTGAAAACGCCTCAGGAGGTGTTATAATATAAAACAAAGATAACCTTAGCAAGAAGATTTAATTAAATTGTTGTCCCGAATGAACCCGGACTAAGAGCGCTGACACCTGTTGTTGGCGCTCTTTTTAAAGAAACAGACCAGACATAACGGAGGAGAAAAGAGATATGACCGAACAAGTAACTGCCAGAGGCGCCCAGACTCAGGTCGCCGTTAACAATTTTATTCGCAGCACCTACAACTGGATGGCCATTGGCCTGGCCCTGACCGGCGTTATCGCGGTATACGTGGCCGGTGTTATTGAGAATATGCTGGTAACCAACCCGGCCGCTTTTCAGCAGATCCAGCCCCTTTTCTTTGTGCTGATCATCGCCGAGCTGGGCCTTGTTTTTTATCTTTCGGCCCGGATTCAGAAGATTGAAGCCAAAACAGCCACGGCCTTGTTCGTGATTTACGCCATGCTCAACGGGGTGACCCTGTCGTTTATATTCATGGCTTATACCGCTTCATCCATTGCTTCCACCTTTTTTGTCTGCGCCGCCATGTTCGGGGCTGTCAGTGTTTACGGCATGGTCACCAAAAAAGACCTGACCGGCCTGGGCCAGTTCATGTTCATGGGGCTGATCGGCATTATCATTGCCACGGTGGTCAACATCTTTGTCCAAAGTTCCGCCCTGGCCATGATCGTCAGTTACCTGGGGGTCTTTGTTTTCGTGGGGTTGACCGCTTATGATACCCAGCAGTTGAAAAACATGGCCCTGTCCCAGCCCGAAGGGCTGGACGCGGGTGTTGTCCGTAAGGGCGCCATCATGGGTGCCTTGAAGCTGTACCTGGACTTCATTAACATGTTTCTGTTTTTACTGCATATTCTCGGCGTGGCCCGGGAATAGCCGGGAATAGCCGGGGATAGCCGGGGATAACCGGGGATAACCAGGAATAAACTGATAAGCGGGCAGACTTACCCGCCGATGGCTTCTTCAATCGCTCCGGCAATGCGGCCGGCGACCTGCCGGGCCGCCGTTGCCGTGGGAGCTTCCACCATGACCCGACACAACGGCTGGGTGCCTGAATAACGAACCAGGACCCGGCCGTCCTGTTTGAGCCGGGCGGTTTCTTCCTTAATGGTCTTGCGGACAGAAGCAACGGTATCCAGGTCGGGCTTGTCCTTAACCGGCACATTGATCAATTCCTGGGGATAGACCTCCATGCAGCCGGCCAGATCAGACAACCTCCGGCCGGTATGCTGCATGATCCGGCACAGAATCAGGGCTGCCAGAAGACCATCACCGGTGGTCTGGTGCTCGCTGAAAATCATGTGCCCGGAATCTTCCCCGCCGATAACGGCGCCGGAGGCCCGCATCTTTTCCAGGACATGGCGATCGCCCACGTCACTGGTCAGATGATCAATTCCCATTTCCCGCAAAGCCCGGGATAAACCGATATTGCTCATGACGGTACTGACCACCAGGTTGTTTTTGAGGCTGTTGTCAGCTTTCATGAAATTGGCGCACATGGCCAGGATACGATCACCGGTCAAGACCCGGCCGGTCTCGTCAACCGCCACCACCCGATCGGCGTCACCATCAAAGGCGAAACCGGCATCAGCTCCCAGGGCTTTAACCTGCCGGCAGAGCTCCCGGGGATGTTCGGAACCACACTGTTCATTAATGTTCCGGCCGTCCGGATGATTGAAAATAAAATTGGCGGTAGTCATGACCTTGTCGGCAATCGCCCCGGCAGAACCGTTAGCGCAATCCACCACCAGCCGCAGGTCGCCCAGCCGGCTGCGGCTGCCGGATAAGGACAGGGGGCCGGCAAAGACCGTTTGATTCAGAAACATGGCATATCGATCCCGGGCCTCCGGCAGCGGCCGGATCCGGCCGGGTTGCCCTTGAAAATCATGCCGCTGACCGTCCGTCACCTGCTCAATGATTTCTTCCAGCCGGGTTTCCAGGGATTGTGATAGTTTATGGCCGTTGTGGTCAAAAATTTTAATGCCATTATCAGTATAAGGATTATGCGAGGCTGAGATGACCACCCCGGCAGCGGCCTTTTCCGCCCTGGTCAGGCAGGCCACTCCCGGGGTGGGAAAAACTCCGAGGGTGAAAACATCAGCCCCCATGGAACAGGCTCCGGCGCAAAAGGCGCTTTCCAGCATGTCTCCAGACAGGCGGGTATCCCGGCCGATAACGATTGAAATAGTCTCCTGGTCCGGTCGGGCCTTGTTTTTGTCCCGCAACAACCGCACCAGGGCCCGGCCAACGGCCACGGCGGTTTCCACGGTCAGGGGCGGCTGATTAGCCACCCCCCTGATGCCGTCGGTACCGAATAATTTTGCCATAAGGATTATCCCTGATAAGCCTGTAAAAAGTCTTTTTTACAGGCAGTGTTAAGTTTTAAGTGATTAAGTGTTAAGTAAAATCAACATAAAATTTTTTGCCCACCCCGTGGTCAGCCCGACATCAAATAAAAAGACGGCAGGAGATCATTGACCTGGTCAATCAGATTGTCGACAATGGATCGGAGCCAGACCGTGCCGGTTTTAGCCTGGCTCTCATCAAGCGATCGTATCGCGGTCAGATAATCCCGGCCCACGGAGCTGATTTTTCCAGACATGATTTCCAGAAATTCATCCTTGATACGATTGTCTCCGGTTTCGGTTTTGCTTCGCAGTCGTAACAGTTCAACCACCACCTCTTTTTTATCATACAATTCGTTTTTTTGATGAAACAAAGGGGGCAGGTCGTTCTGTCCTCCTGGAGTCGGTTCGGTTGCTTCCGGCATTTTATCGGCCAATTCTTCCAACCGGCTCAGCCGTTCTTCGATACACCGGTTGATATTGTTTTTTAAACCGGTCAGCAGTGCTTCGGGAAATGTCTTTTCATTGACGAACAGCCCCCGGACCTGCTCATACCAGACTGAAAGGGCGACCAGGTTGGCGATATAATTAATGTTGCTGGCCACAATCCGGTTGATATTACCGTAACTGCCGGCGGGATAAGGAATGCTGCCGCCCTTGATGGTTTTTCCCACCACCAGTTTGCCCCCGATTAATTCGTCTTTACGGCAGATGGTTCCGGCCGCGGTAACGGTTCCAAAGGCCAGCCGCAGAGGCCCCACCGCCCCGCCCTGCCCGCCCAGAAAAATGGGGCTTTCTCTTAACATCACCCCCCGCGGCACATCACCGAATAGTGACGGCGTGGCCTTGTCCTGATTGGCGGAAAAGTTGAAATGAACATAAGAACTGCCCACCTCACTGTGATTTTTCGGGCCGGTGCCGCCGGACATGAGGCAATCACAAAAATTAATCAAACTGCCCAGGGCTACAAATGGGAACAGGATAGTCTGCTTTATTCCGACCGTGTGAGCCAGGGAGGATTCTTCTTCCAGGATTGATCCCTGCCGGGCGTGGGTGTTGGCCCCGGCCCGGGCGCCGTTTAAAAACACCGCTTTTTCAAAAAAGCCCCCGCCCAGCCGAACCGACCTTCCCACCTGGCAGGAGTTGACTATAGCCGGTCCTTCGGAACCGATCACCGCCCCGGAACAAATCAGGGTGCTCCGACCGTGGATTCTGCTGCCGGCGTGGATATAAACCTGCTCTCCGGAAATATTCTCAATATCAACATCCTCACCGATTTCAACACTCTCCGGCGCGGGAATGATGACCCCTTTATTAATAAGCGCCTCTGTTTTGTCCGGGCGGCGTTTCATTGGCGACTCCCCGTATCTTTTTGTTGTTGCTGCAATGGCAGTGTTTATGATAATAATTAATTTCAAGGACGATTTCAATCGCATAATATTACCCGAACAGGACACAAGTAAATACCTACACCTGTTTTCACACCCGGATCAGTTATTAGATGACGGCTTCGTAAAAAGTCCAAATTGGGACGGCAAAGTAAAAAGTTCAAGATCAAGGCGCAGCGTTTTTCGAGGAATGGAGCGTACTTAGCAGTACGTGACATGACGAGAAAAACGCTGCAACGAAGATATTGGACTTTTTACGAAGCCGTCATTAGATAGTTATGGTGAAACTTTTATAAAGGCGCTGCCATCATGACAAATGACAATATGACCAATATCACTGATGACCCCAAACTTGGCCGCTTGCTGGGAACGGTGATCACGGAAGTCAAATCTTACGCCGAGGGACAGATCAGCCAGATCAAGAAACTGACCGACATCGGCCTGGCCCTGTCCGGCGAAAAAAGCATCAACCGTCTGCTGGAGCGGATTGTGGATGAAGCCCGTTATATTTCATCGGCGGATGCCGGAACCCTCTATATCCTGGATAACGCTTCCAGCACCTTGAAGTTTGAAATTATGCAAAATGATACCCTGGGTATACGCCAGGGCGGAGCCAGCGGCCAGGAGATCAAAGATATGCCCAACGTGCCGCTGTATGATGAAGAAGGTCAGCCCAATCACTCCAATGTCTCTTCCTATGTGGCTTTGACCGGCGAACAGGTCAATATTCCCGATGTCTATCAAGCCAGCGGTTTTGATTTTACCGGCCCCAAGACCTATGACGAATCAAGCGGCTACCGCTCCCGGTCCATGCTGGTCATGCCCCTGCGTAACCACGAAGAGAAAACTATCGGGGTGCTGCAGTTGCTCAATGCCAAGGATCCGGATTCCGGTAAGGTCATTTCCTTTATGCCGGAAAATGTTGACCTGGTGGCTTCCCTGGCTTCCCAGGCGGCCATCGCCCTGACCAACGCTCAGCTGATCCAGGACCTGAAAGACCTGTTTGACTCCTTTATTAAAAGTATTGCCACCGCTATTGACGAGAAGTCGCCTTTCACCGGGGGACATATCAACCGCGTGGTTAAATTGACCATGGACATAGCCGAGGAGATCAACCGGACTGATCAGGGATATTTCAAAGATATTTTTTTCAATGAAGATGAGCTGGAAGAGCTGCGGCTGGCCGCCTGGATGCATGATGTGGGCAAAATCACGACCCCCGAACATATTGTAAATAAAATCAATAAGCTGGATGGTCTTTTTGACCGCGTCGAGCTGATTGAAACCAGATTCAGGTTGATTCAGCAAATTATGGAAAATGAGTGCCGGCAACAAAAACTGGAGCTGCTTCAAAACAGCGACAGCCGTGGTGATTACCAATCGGAATCAGACCAGCTGGACCAGCGGTTAAACCAGGATCTCCAGGTCTTGAACCGGGAGCTGGAACTGCTCAAAGCCATCAATTGCGACCAGCAGACGGTCACCGACGAAACCATTGAGCAGGTTAAGGCCATCGCCGCCAAAACCTATCAGCTGGACGGGAACCAATATCCCTATCTCCGGGATGACGAAGTCGCTTGCCTGACCATCCTTCGCGGCAACCTGCTGGATGAAGAACGGCGGATTATTGAACACCATGCTGAAATGACGCACCTGATCACCCGGGAACTGCCCTTTCCGGAGCGCTTACGCCATGTACCCGAATATGCTTCCAGGCATCATGAAAAGCTGGATGGCTCAGGCTATCCTCACGGCCTGAAAAACGGAGATATACCCTTGCAGGCCAGGATAATCGCCATTGCTGATGTGTTTGAGGCCCTGACCGCTCAGGACAGACCCTATAAAAAGCCCATGAAGATATCACAGGCCTTGAAGATTCTGGGGTTTATGAAAAAAGACGGGCACATTGATCCGGAAATTATTGACCTGTTCATGAACCATGAACTTTACCGGAATTACTGCAGGGAGGAGCTGACTCCGGAACAGTTTGATTTATCGGAATAATTTCCCAGCTGATTTTCAAAAGGGGAAGCATCAGGGCCGCGAACCGGCCCCGTCAAAAAAAGAACAACCTACCGCCTGATCTCGTCGGTATCAAAGAGATAATAAACCGAAGTCAGATTATCGTCGATCTCCACGGCGAACAATTGCGCCAGGGAATTTAATATAATCAAGGCGTTCCGGTCAGCGTCTTTTTGAGCCAGGTTGCTGATCCTGGCCAGAATGCCCTTGTTTACCTTCTGAACCTTCTCATAATGCTGGTCCAGTTTTTCCATATCAAGATCGGGTTTTTCACCCTTTTTGTGCTCAAAATACTGGCGCAGAAGGTACATGGAGGTGGAACGGACCATGGTCTCCTGGATGGTTGAAAAGGGCAGATGAAAGCGAGCCATGGGTTTTAAAAAAGACATCACCGGACAATCGCTGGTAGCCATTATAATACCCATGATGGAAAAAAGACCTTCCTGAACGGAGGTCTTTTTCTCATAAGTTCTTTCCTGGGTAAAACAGCGAACCAGGCAATTATCATAAGAAAAATAATCTTTGAATTCTTCGACCAGCTCGGCGATATTAAGGGCAATGGGGCAATACGGGGTCTGCTCGGAAGTCAGGGGACAGCATTCACACTGTTCCTTTTCCAGGATGGTCCAATCAGGAAAATCAGTTGGCTTGGGGTAAACAATGGAGATTGTTTCCTGATCCAGTTTAATCAAAAAATTTTTAACGGCGCCATCCTCGAAACTGAATTCATACTCAATGCTGTAGGTGTTTGAGTCGGCTTCCATGACGCCCTCACGTAAAAACGGTTTCGATTAAAATGGCGTGACCAGAACTACTTATTGGCGACTAAAAAAATTGGTCGGGACGGCTGGATTTGAACCAGCGGCCCCAGCGTCCCGAACGCTGTGCTCTACCAGACTGAGCCACGTCCCGACATTTTTTGTAGTTGTAATGTAGGCGGCCGGAATTGTCAATGGAAAAAACAGGCCGCAAGCCTGCCCGGCCGCCTCAAAAACCTACCTGCTCACCCGATACCTGCTCACCCGATATCTGCTCACGCAAAAACGTTATCAATCATGATGGTTTCATCGCGTCCGGCTCCCACCGAGACAATCTTGATCGGCACCTGAAGCAGTTCTTCCACCCGTTTCAGGTAATCCCTGGCCCGGCCGGGAAGGTCATCCAGGGACCTGGTGCCGGTGATGTCTTCCGACCAGCCCGGCATGGTTTCATAGACCGGCTCGCACTGGGATAATACCGCCAGGTCGGCCGGGAAATCATCAATTATTTCCCCCGCGTAGCGGTAGCCGGTACATATCTCAAGTTCCGGCAGGCCCGTCATCACGTCCAGCTTGGTGATGGCCAGGCCGGTCAGCCCGTTCAAACGCGCGGCGTTTTTCAGCATAACCATGTCAAGCCAGCCGCAGCGGCGTTTACGACCGGTGGTCGCTCCGAACTCGCAGCCTGTTTTCTGCAGGAAATCTCCGGCCCCGTCAAATAATTCGGTCGGGAACGGTCCTTCGCCCACCCGGGTGGTGTAAGCCTTGACAATACCAAGCACCCCGCTTATTTCAGTCGGTCCGACGCCGGCTCCGCAGCAGGCATTGCCGGCCACGGTATTAGACGAGGTCACAAAAGGATAGGTGCCGTGATCAATGTCCAGGTAGGTTCCCTGCGCCCCTTCAAACAAAACCTGTTGCCCTTTTTCAGAGGCTTGATGGATAGCCAGGGAGACATTGGTTATGTATGGCGCCAGATTCTCGGCATAAGCTTCGTATTCCGCGGCGATTTTTTCACTATCCAGAATGTCGGCGTCATACATGTTTTTCAGGTAGGCATTGGCTTCCGCCACCCGTTTCAGCAGGATCTCCCGAAAACGTTTTTTATCAAGCATATCAATAAAACGCAGGCCGTGACGGGCCACCTTGTCTTCATAACAGGGTCCGATGCCGCGACCGGTGGTGCCGATTTTCCCGTTGCCCCGGCCGGTTTCCCGGACCGCGTCGATGGTCTTGTGGTAAGGCATGATCAGGTGAGCCTTGCGGCTGATCATGAAATTATCGGGCGCGATCCGGATGCCCCGATCCCGCAGGCCCTCCATTTCCTGGGTCAGGACGGCCGGGTCAACCACCACCCCGTTGCCGATCAGGCAAATTTTATCCTGCAATATCCCGGAAGGCACCAGGTGACTGATGAACTCCTCGTTGTTAACCACCAGGGTATGGCCGGCATTATTGCCTCCCTGGAACCTGACCACCAGATCAGCCTGCGCGGCCAGCAGATCAACCACTTTGCCTTTTCCTTCATCGCCCCACTGGGTTCCGGTTATCACAATATTCGCCACTCCAAGCTCCTTTGCCAACGCGGACAAGCCGGCATTATTTATGAGTCGGTTATTTATTTCCCGCGTTCTCGCCGGGAGTTGAAAAAATCCTGCAACAACTTCCGGCAAGCCGCTTCTGATACTCCCGGGATAATTTCAGGACGGTGATTGGCCCGCGGATGGGCGGCAAAATCATACAATGATCCCGCCGCTCCCCATTTGGGGTCTGCCGCGCCAAAAACAACCGTGCCTATCCTGGCGTGAATAATCGCGCCCATGCACATCATGCAGGGCTCGATGGTAACATAAAGGGTGGTGTTTAACAATCGGTAATTGGATATTTTCCGACCGGCCCGGCGCAACACCAGGATCTCGGCATGGGCCGTGGGATCGCTCCGGGTAATGGGCTGGTTGTGAGCCGCGGCCAGAACATCTCCCGCGGCATCCACCAGCACCGCCCCCACCGGCACCTCTTCCATTTGCCGGGCTTGCCGGGCTTCGGCCAGGGCCAGTTCCATATATGTGACATGATCGTTAATCAGAACGGTCTCCCGATTGGACGGCGACTCCGGCCGAAACAGGCTCCGGCGCGGCCGGACCGCCCAAAGCGGACCAGGCGCCTAAAATTATCAAAAGTTATCGTTGACATTGTTCCTACAATCTTTTAGAAAAGACATCAATGGAAAAAGCGATACGCGCCCGTAGCTCAGCTGGATAGAGTGCCGGACTACGAATCCGTAGGTCGCAGGTTCGAATCCTGCCGGGCGCGCCAATCATATCATATTAAGGGCTTGCACAATTGAACGTGCAGGCCTTTTTTATTTGTTGCCTTCCGTCCGCATCTCAGCACACAAATCCAGTAGCGGAAACTCCCCCAACTATGATCAATTCGTTCTTAGAGATATATATAACTGAAGTTTCCCGCTTTTGAAACTTCGGCTTGGCGTGGGC
>JAWOCW010000324.1:0-4121 GCA_046483615.1 Desulfosudaceae bacterium | reverse complement strand
AGCAGCACCTCCAAACGGATGTACCGGGCGGATGTCTCCTTTCAATATACCGTCAACGGCCGCTCCTATGTCTCGGACAAGGTTTCCTTCGGCGATTACAATTCCAGCAGCAGCAGCCCCATTCGTAAAATCGTCAGCCGCTATCCCGGTTCCGCCACGGTGACTGTCTATTTTGACCCGGACGATCCGGCCACGGCTATCCTGGAACCGGGTAAATTGGGCGGCCTCTGGATTCCTTTCGCGGTGGGCGGTATGTTTATCTTGGTTGGTCTGCTGGGCGTCTTCGGTAAAGTCAAGCCGGCCGATTCCGTCGAGGCCGGCTGAAGCTCGCCCCTGAACGGCCGGCCTGTTTTTATTCCGGAAAAGGACCGTTTTGCTCGCCGGTCATAACCGCGGCCAGGCTTTGCCGTATTTTTGCCACCCCCCCATGCAGATCCTCCAGGATCATATATCCGCAGGGAACCAACAGCAGGGTGATGAGGGTGGCAAACAGCACCCCGAAGCCCAGGCTGATGGCCATGGGAACCAGGAAGCGGGCCTGCAGGCTCGTTTCCAGCAGCATCGGGGTGAGTCCGCCGAAAGTGGTCAGCGAGGTCAGGATGATGGCCCGAAAGCGCAACTGGCCGCCCTCGATAACCGCGTCATGGGCGTCAATTCCGCCCCGGCGCAGGTTGTTGACGCGGTGAATCAGCACCAGGGAGTCATTGACCACTACCCCGGTCAGACCGACCATGCCGAACAGGCTGATGACGCTGATATTAAAACCCATCAGCAGGTGGCCGATAATGGCTCCGACCACGCCGAAGGGAATGGCCGCCATAACTATGACCGGCTGGGAAAACGATTTGAACGGCACGGCCAGCAGGGCGTAGATGCAGAAAAGAGCGATAATCAGGCCGCGGCCGACATCGCCCAGCACCTCTTTTTGTTCCTGGCCTTCTCCCTCAATAACATAGCGCAAACCGGAATAGCGTTTTTTCAGGTCGGGCAGATAATTATTGACCAGGTGCTGCCGCACCTCGTTGGCGTTGGTCACTTTCTCGTTGACGTCGGCCGTTACCTTGATGACCCGCATCCGCTGGGCCCGGTTAATGGCGGCATAGCCCCGCTGCATATCCACCGCGGCCACCTCCGAAAAAGGCACCTCGCTGCCGTCCGCGGCGCGAATACGCATTTCCTCCACGTTAGCCAGAGATTTTCTCTCCTCGTCCGGATAACGGACCAGCACCTTGACCTCGTTCTTGTCCCGCTGAAAACGCATGGCCTCGGCCCCGTAAAAGGCGTGGCGGACCTGCCGGGCCAGGTCCGCCAGCTCCAGCCCCAGGTCGACGCCGGAGGGTTTGAGTTTGAGCTGCATTTCCATTTTGCCGGGCAGATAACTGTCGCTGATGTCAAACACCCCCGAGAATCCTCCCAGCTCGGCTTTCAGCTCCTCGGCCGCTTCCAGCAGCCGGTCATGGTTTTCCAAGGAAAGATGGACTTCCACCGGATTGCCGGCACCGTGAATCCGGCTTTGAAAAACCACCGACTCGGCGTCCGGGATCGTTCCCACCCGCTGGCGCCATTCCCGGACCAGGGCGGCTGAACTGAGATGACGCTTTTCTCCTTCCAGCAATTGAATCCAGACCTGGGCCAGATGGCCGCCGGAATCGCCGCTGCCGCGAGACCCGAAATGGGCCCCGACAATCGAGGCCGTGTGTTCCAGGAGCGAAGGAGCGTCCTCCGGCCGACCGGCCTCCTTTTCCGCCAGCATGGTCTTGGCGGTTTCCTCCACCTGCTCGACGACCGCCCGGGTCCGTTCCCGGGGCGTTCCGGAGGGCATGGTGATCTGGCATTCCATCACGTCTCCCTCGACCTTGGGGAAAAAGGTAAACTTGATAAAACCGGCCGACCAGACACCAAGGGTTAACAGCAGCACGGCCAGCCCCGCCGCCAGGGTGACGTAACGCCAGCGGACGCAATATTCCACCAGTTGCCGGTAAGGTTTGCGGATAACCCATTTCATCCAGCGGTTCATTTTCCCGGGACGGCCCCCGCCCTTTTGGGCCGCCTTGCTGCGGGACAGGTGGGCCGGCAGGATCAGCAGCGACTCCACCAGGGAGCCCAGCAGAACCAGGATCACCACCAGGGGGATGTGGCGCATGAAGTTGCCCATGGTCCCGCCGGTTGCCAGCAGCGGCCAGAAAGCCACCATGGTGGTCAACACGGCGAAAATGACCGGCCGGCCCACTTCGAGGGTGCCGTCGACGGCCGCCCGCAGATGATCGCTCCCTTCTTCTTGATGGCGGAAAACATTTTCACCGACAATAATGGCGTCATCCACCACGATTCCCAGCACCATGATAAAAGCGAACAGGGAAATCATGTTCAAGGAGACGTCGTAATAGGGCAGCAGCATCATCCCGAAGGCGAAACTGATGGGAATGCCCAGCGTCACCCAGAAGGCCAGGCGCAGGTTTAAAAACACCCCCAGCAGCAGGCTGACCAGCAGCAGCCCCAGCACCATGTTTCTGGTCAAAAGCTCAATGCGGCTTTTTAAAATGGTGGACCTGTCCTGGTAATACCGGGCCTGAACACCGCGGGGCAGGGTCGGTTGCAGCTCTTCGACATAGTTTTTAACGGTGGCGGCCACATCCAGGGCGTTCTGGTCGGCCACCCGGTAAACGTTGATAATGGCCGCCGGCTTTCCCTGAAAACCGGAATACAGATCCACATCGGCAAAACCTTCGCTGACCCGGGCGATCTGTCCCAGGGTGACGCGAACGCCGTCGGGCCGGGTGATGACCGGTATATCCCGGTATTCGCCGGCGTAGTACCGACGCCCCTTGGCGCGGATAAGCACCTCCCCGGCCTCGGCCTCGACGCTGCCGGCCGGCAGATCCAGGCTGCTGCGGGAGACGATCCCGGCCACGGCCTTCAGGGTCAGATCGTATTCGCGCAGGGTCTCTTCGGAAATATCAATATGGATTTCATTGGATCGGACCGCCGCCAGTTCGGCCAGGGTGACCCCTTCCCGGTTGGTCAATTCATCCCTGGCCGTCTGGGCGATATGCTTGAGGGTGGCCTCGGGCGCCTCCCCGTAGATGGCGATACTGATAACCCGCGAACGCCGGGTGACTTCCCGGACGACCGGCTCCTCGGCTTCCTCGGGCATGGTGGTGATGCGATCCACCTCGGATTTGACTTCGTCCAGCAGCTTCTTGATATCCCAGCCCTGCATCACCTCGATGGTGACGCGGCCGACCCCTTCCCGGGAGACCGAATCGATCCGCTTGATCCCTTCCAGGCCGGCCACGTTTTCCTCGACGCGGCGGACCACCCCATCCTCCACCTCGGAGGGGGACGCCCCCGGATAAGCGACCGTGATGCTGATCTTATCCAGTTCCGTTTCCGGAAAAACCTCCAGCTTGATGCCCGCCGCGGTCAACACCCCGGCGATCAGGATAAACAGCATCAACAGGTTGGCGGCCACGTGATTCTCCGCAAACCAGGCGATGGCCGTTTTCATGAACCACCTCCGTCACCCGGGCTGTCGTCCGTCACTTTTACCGAAGTGTTTTCCGTCTCCCCGGCCGTTTTATCGGCCGGGCTTGTGGCGTCCGGCTCCTCCGGTTTGCCGCTGGCGCCGCCTGACGACCCCTTTGCCGGCGGCTTGCCGCCGAGCTCGACAATCCTGACCTCCATGCCGTCGGTGGGCGCCTTAAGTGGAGACACCGCCACCAGCTCCCCGTTCCGGAGTCCGTCGCGCACGACTACTCCCCGCTCATCCTGGCGGGCTATTTTGACGGCCCGAAAATAAAGCCGCTTTTCATCCGGATCCACCGCCCAGACGGTATTCTGCCCGCGCAGGGCGGCCCGGGGAATGACGGCCGCCCCGGCCAGGGCCCGGCCGGACAGCTCCACTTCCGCGAACTGTCCGATGGACAGGGGGGGCAGGGTCTCAAAGGGACGCGGCACCCGGACGACCACCTTGACCAGCCGGGTTTGAACGTTAATTTTTCCCTCCACCCGCTCTACCCGTCCCGACCAGGTCAGGGTCCGGCCGGCCACCCGGGCCCTGACCGTGGCCAGGGCGCCCGGGCGGGTGTTCGTGGTAAAACCGGGCACATCCAGCCACTGTA
>JAWOCW010000410.1:0-6272 GCA_046483615.1 Desulfosudaceae bacterium | reverse complement strand
ATCAGTTGAGCAATCAAAATTGCATCATCTGAAGCCTGATAAATGAATCGATGCTCGTCAGTGATTCGCCCAAAGGATTGAGGCAGTTCGTCATCACCTATCGTTCGCTGTTTAATTTCGGGGTGTTTTCCCTGGCCGAACTGACCGCGCCCAGGCTGCTGTAAAAAATCAGTATACTGGCACCGGAATTTGCGGACACCGGAATTTGACCGGAATTTTACTGGCCTTTGGGGCTTTTTCTACAGACTCGTTGGCGGGATAAATTTTCTTGACATGATCTTATTATGTGGATTATTATAGCTATAAGAATCCACATAATGGAGTTTTGATATGAGAACAATTCAGATGACCCTTGACGACGATCTCGTCAAAACAGTCGATCGTATTTCGAAACAACTTCACACAAACCGTTCTGCTTTCACACGAAAGGCGCTTCGAGATGCGATATCCCGCTACAGTCTTGAACAACTCGAACGCAAGCACCGTGAAGGTTATGAACGGTTTCCAACCGGTGCTGACGAATTTTCGGTTTGGGAGCAGGAACAAGCCTGGGGGGACGAGTGAAACACGGTGAAATACGATGGTATAAATTTGTCAAGCCGGATAAAAAAAGACCGGTTCTCATCCTT
Source organism: Desulfosudaceae bacterium (assembly GCA_046483615.1). Lineage (GTDB taxonomy): Bacteria > Desulfobacterota > Desulfobacteria > Desulfobacterales > Desulfosudaceae > CAYTQK01. The sequence goes on along the minus strand of JAWOCW010000410.1, from coordinate 5,643 downwards.
ACGCGCAACTCTGTTCTGGAGTATCTTGGTGAAGTAACAGTCGCCCCCATTACGAGTACGGTCCGAAATATACCATCAGAAGTGCCTCTTTCGAAGGCCGACGGTATGCCCCGGGATTGCGCTGTAAACTGTGATCATTTGCAAACTGTTTCGAAAGGGAAAATCGGATCACTGATCGCATCCTTGCCGCCGTCAAAAATGACTGATGTCGGCCACGCCATTCGCTTTGCCCTTGATATTTAATATATCTCGGCCAACCAGGCAGCTCAAAGGATCGCCAGGGTATTCGGGTATTGAATATTCGGATTAAAGATTTGCCGCCTTTGTCGGGGCCCACCTGCCGGACCGGGATCTTTGCCGCTGTTTCTTCGCGGCCGGTCGTCTACAGGACGCTGGTCCTGTTGCGACCGGCCTCCTTGGACGCGTACAGGGCCTGGTCCGCCCTCTTGATCAGGGCTTCGGGAGAATCTGCATCCGCTATCCGGGAAAGGCCGATGCTGACCGTGACGCGGTGGCGGTTTTCCAGCATGTCGGCCTGGCCGACGAGCTGCCTGAGCCGTTCGGCAAGTTCCAGGGCCTCTTCTGCCGTGGTCTGGGAAAGATACATGATGAATTCCTCACCGCCGAACCTGGCGGCAAAATCTTCCTGCCGGCAGTTTTGCCGCAGCAGTTGGCCCAAGTGTCTCAAAACGGTGTCGCCGGCCTCATGGCCGAAGGTGTCGTTTACGTGTTTGAAGTAATCCAGGTCCAGCATGGCAACTGACAACGGGGTCTTATGACGCCTGGCCAGGGTAAAGGCCTGCTCATAGCGTTCCTGGAAGTAGCTTCGGTTGGCAAGGCCTGTCAGGAAATCTGTGCGGGAAAGCTCCTTGATTTTCCGGTTGGCCTTTTCAAGCTCCCGGTTTTTTTGGCCAAGCTCCCGGCTCAGCCCGGACAGTTCGTTATTGAGAAGCGACATGCTCTCCAGCACTTCGTTGTCAGTTCCCCCCATACGATCCCCGAAAACAAGAAAACCGTTTTCCAGCTCAAAGCAATAGCACTTGTAGAGAATATCCGTGTAGCAGACCTTGAAAATCTGGGGCAGCAGGCTGTCGTCCTGCCTGGACACCAGCAGTGAAAAGGATTCTTCTTCAAGGGGGCACAGGATATCTCCCAGGTCTCTGCCCAGGGGCCTTTCCGGAAGATAGAGGTTTCTGGCAAGATTGTCGTTGCAGGCCGTGATGCGATAGTCTTTGTCCGTGACCACCGCGAGAACGCTGCCGGCAACATTGAAAAACACGCGTACGGCGTCAGGATTTTGTTTGATTATGTCAAGCAGGGTCATTTTCCGTCCGCTTTCAGCCATTTTTCCGCCAGGGCCACGGCCTGGCTTGAATCTTCAGCAAACCCGTCAGCCCCGAATTTCCGGGCCAGTTCCGGGTAATCGGCAAAGGCCTGGCCACCGACCATGATTCTGGGCTGCTTGTCCCGGGGCCAGGCTCTGATGCCGCGGATGACATTCTGAATGTCTTCAAGGTTAAACGGGATCGTGGCGGAAATGGCCACAAGGTCAAACTCCTGTGCGGAAGCATATTCCAGGAGCTCTCCCACCGGGGTGTTGGCGCCCAGAAAAGTGACGTCCCAGCCCTCCGCCTCCAGGGCGTTGGCCACCATGGTCGGCCCGATTTCGTGGAATTCATTGGCCCCGGCCGTGACCACGGCCTTGGCCCTGAAATTTTCCGGCGATTCCATGAGTTTGATATACTGCGCGGACATGATCCGGTTGACAATGGCCGAGGCCAGATGTTCCTTGGCGACGCTGACCTCTCCGGACTCCCACATGGAGCCCACGGCATGCATGGCCGGCTGGACAACATTGATATAAAACGGGTTGAGACCGGACAGATCCGGCACCGCCTCTTCGGCCAGCGCCATGGCCCCATGGCGGTCTGCCTTGAGCAGGCATTGCAGAAACTCCTGATAAACCGGCCGCCATGGCCGGGCCGGCTCAGAAGCCCGCTGAACAAATTGCTTTGAGAGACGGATAAAATCTTCGTGCCGGGAGATTATCCAGTCATATAGCGCCACAAGACAGGCCGCGTCCTCCGGCTCCAGGGTCTCTTCCAGGACCTCTCGCCAGGTCCGCAGATGAGCGGGAAAGTAGTCAAAGGAAAAACCGTGGCCGTGATATACCCGGTACACCCAGGGAATGGTGTTGAGCAACAGGGGGTATTCATTCAGGGAAAACACGTTGCTCATAAACACGGCATGATTTTTGTGATTGTCAAACATCATGCGCAGCGGGTTGTCGCCTGTCAGAAGATTGAGATCGGGCCGGCGGCTCATGCGCTTGTTGACCTTCTCCACCATTTCGCCCAGATGCTGCTTGTAAGACAACGCGGCTTTATCCGGAATTTCTGGTAGTTGTTCGATTGCTTTTTGCAGATCAGAATCCATGATACCCCCCCGGCAGCGAAAGACCCTGGCGGTCCGGCGCGTAAAAGATGAACTGCATGGACAAAATGTTTCGCTTATCCTGGTCGGAATTATTCTATTTTACCGCGTTGGCCAAATGAATCAAGGGGATTTGCCCTTTTCCAGCCAAATAACCCAGAGTCATTGAAGTCAGCGTTTATATCGTTTGTGCTTTTATCAGAAAGCGAAAAATGATATCAGCACAAAAGGAGTTACAGCAAAAAAAATCACAGATTGAGGGCCGGCGGCGTTTTGACAAATCGAGGGGATTGAACTTCAAACAATTCCTCTGGCTTTGGGCGTTAATCTCAGAATCGATTATCTTTCTGGATCAGGAGTATTCATGAAAAAATTTTTAGTAGTCATCGTCTGCGTGTTGGGATTGTCAGTCATTGCTTTCTCGGTTAGTAGTGATGCCCGGAAGATGGCCCTTGATGTCGCTATGATGGCAGAGGCAAAACTGGCCTCAATGCAAAAAAAGTCCATTGTCATAGATGATCACAATATCGTTTACCTGGAGCGAAGCGCGACTGATCCGGACGCGGAAACGCTAATCTTGTTGCACGGGTTTAGCGCGGAAAAAAATAACTGGCCCCGATTCTCCAGGCACCTTGAAAAGGACCTTCGAATAATTGCGATTGATTGGCCCGCGCATGGTGAAAGCTCTTATCTTCAAGATGGAGACTATCGGCTGGAAACACAGGCAGACCGATTGTACGCAATGATGGACAAGCTTGGCATACCTGAGGCCCACCTTGTCGGGAACTCCATGGGCGGTGCTATCGCGGCAATCTTTGCTTCACGTTTCAGCGAGAAAGTTATCACCCTGACGCTGATGAACTCCGGCGGAGCTGACAATCCCCGGACTGAGAGCGATATGGAAGTGGCCGTCAATAAGGGTGAAAACCCGCTCCTGGTTAGAGATCCAAGTGATTTTGGAAAAATCCTGCAAATATCCATGGAAAAACCGCCCTTTATCCCCTGGCCCGTCAGTACCGCTATGGCAGAGATGGCGGCTTCGCGTTATGAGCGTTTTGCGGCCGTCTTCGAGCAGTTGCATGATGGGGTTACCAACACGGATACTGAGTATTTGAAAAAAATTGATGTGCCAACCTTAATCATGTGGGGCAACCAAGATCGAATTCTTGATGTTGGCAACATGGAGATATTCAAGTCTGCCATCCCCAATAATGAAGTTATTGTGTATCAGGACGTTGGTCACCTGCCGATGCTTGAGGTGCCGAAGAAGTCGGCGACAGATGTCAGGCGCTTCATTGAGAAGCATTCATAGATTTGCGGCGGCATGAGTAATGACTGATCCTTCGAAGATGACATTTTCGCGAAATTTGTTATTATCTGGATAGTATCACTGAAGTAAAAGCCCGGCCGGGGCCGGGCCGGGATGCCGGCGATGAGTATGGTGTTTTGCTGGTATTCTGTCCCAGGAATTTCATTGTATAAAGACCGGCTGTCCCTTCCAGGGGCCGGTTATCCGGCATTCACGCGGTGACGGCTGATCCGTTTTTCGATTTCGACCACCGTGAAAATCACCAGTCCACTGGACAGAACCATTCCCCATTCCTTCAGGCCCAGGGGGGCGCTTTCGAAAATTGAATTAAACAGGGGCAGATAAGTATAAAGCATCTGCAGCAGGGTCATGACGGCCACGCCGACCCAGAGCAAGGGATTGCTGAAAAAACCCAGCGCCCAGACCGGCCGGGTGATGGAACGGCAGTTGAACAGGTAAAACATCTCGCCGAAAACAAAGACATTGACCGCCAGTGTCCGGGCCAGCGCTTCGTTGTCGCCATTCAGCATCAACTCAAGCTTGAACAGCCCGAAAGCGCCGAGCACCAGCAGCAGGCTGACCATGACAATACGCGTGATCAATGGCCCGGTCAAAATCGGCCGGGCCGGGTCCCGCGGCGGCCGCTGCATAATCCCCGCCTCCTTGGGCTCAAAGGCCAGCATCAACCCCAGCAGCAGGGCCGTGGTCATGTTGATCCACAAAATCTGCAGGGGCAGGATGGGCAGGCTCGTTCCCAGCAGTATGGCAATCAGGATCACCAGGCCTTCCCCGCCGTTGGTGGGCAGGGTCCAGGTGATGAATTTGATCAGGTTGTCAAACACCCCCCGGCCTTCTTCCACGGCGGCCTCGATGGTGGCGAAATTGTCGTCGGTCAGAACCATGTCGGCCGCCTCTTTAGAGACCTCGGTGCCGGTCAGTCCCATGGCCACGCCGATGTCCGCCTGGCGCAGGGCCGGAGCATCGTTGACCCCGTCACCGGTCATGGCCACCACATAATCCTTCTTCTGCAGCGCCTTGACCAGCTGCAGCTTCTGCTCCGGAGACACCCGGGCGAAGACGGCCGTGTCATCCGCCATGTTCGCCAGGTGATCCTCGTCAGCCCCGGTCTCGGTAATCTCCCGGCCGGTCAGCACCTCCCGGGTATGGTAGGAGCAGCTTTCACCGCACAGGCCGATATGCCGGGCAATGGCCCCGGCCGTTCCGGCATGGTCGCCGGTAATCATTTTGACCCGGATACCGGCCGTCTGGCAGGCGGCCACCGACTCGATGGCTTCGGTCCGGGGGGGATCGATCATGCCCTGCAAACCAAGAAAGTGAGTGCCCGTTTCCACGTCAGCGTGGGTGATGCCGACGGTGTCGGGCGGCATCTCTTTCTGAGCAAAAGCCAGCACCCGCAGCCCCTTGTCGGCCATGGATTCAACCCACCGCTTAATGGCGTTCGGCTCGGGAACGTCCGGTTTTCCATCCGGATCCAGAATGGTGGCGCATTCCACGCAGATGCTTTCAATAGATCCCTTGACGTAAAGCATCCGGGGCTTGCCTTCCCCCTGGTCGTGCAAGGTGGCCATGTACTGGCGGGCGGATTCAAAGGGAATGGTGTCCAGGCGGGGCATTTCACCGGCCAGTTGTTCGGGATCGTAGCCAGCCTTCATGGCCGAGGCAATCAAGGCGCCTTCGGTGGGATCACCTTCTATTCGCCAGCCCTCATCTGTTTTTTTCAGGCGGGAGTCATTGCACAGCAGGCCGGCTTTTAAAATCGCTTCCAGGGCCTGGTTGGCTGACGGCTCAACGGCCTCATCAACCGACGTGATGGCGCCCTCGGGCGCGTAGCCGATACCTGAAACGTCATAGCGCGGGCCGCCAGCCACGATATCCTGGAC
>JAWOCW010000415.1:0-3882 GCA_046483615.1 Desulfosudaceae bacterium | reverse complement strand
TTATAAACCTGGAGATGACTATGACCAGAAAATTTATTCAGAACTGCGTTTGCAAGCATTGCGGCAATGAGTCGGAAATGGAAATCACCTGCTCCCTGACCGAAGTCACGGCCGCTGAAGAGAAAAAAGCCGATCCCGGTCGGGAGCCCGCGGCGGAAGAGGTCAAGGTAAAAGGAAGAGGGGTCTGCGCTCATTGCGGCAGTGAAGCTGATATGTGGTTAGAAATGTAGCCCGTCAGTTTTACGGGGTCAGGCTTGGCTTATTGGCTTATTGACGACAGCCAATCGCTACCCCCGGTCAAACTTTAATAAGCCAATAAGCCAAGCCTGACCCCTAGGTTACGTCTTGATTACATTTCAGGATGGTTCTATTATGAAATTCAGGGCAGGAAATAGTTTTGGCAGGATCGGGGGATTTGATTTGAGGAGCAGATTGACCAGCAAGCCCGGCCGGGGGTTCCCGGCCCGGGGGGAGACACGCCGCGAATGAAAAAGCCGCTGTCATACAGGTTGTTCGGCCTGGGAAAGATTCCCGGCAAGGTGAGGCCGATCATTGAATCGGAAGAGGTAGTGGTGGCGGACGAGGGCATGGGCGGCTGGTTCATAACCAGGCATGTCAACGGCCCCGGCCAAAGGTACCGGAATCGGGTGGAAGGTTTTTCAGGCTGCCTGGTGGTTACTAAAAAGCGGATTCTATGCTTTACCTATCGGAAAAGACAGATTAATATTGCCGTGGATGACGCCGGGGTGTCTGAATTGCGGGTCAGCCTGCCGGCGGCTGACAGGCTCGGCCTGGCTTTCGAGTCCTCCGTCTTCCGCCGGGGCTGGTCCGGCCTGATTGAATTTCAATTCCGGACAGACCAGGCGCCTTTGTTTTATGATGTGCTCGTGTCCCTGGGCGCCGCGGATGACCATACCGGCAAACCACAAAAACAAGGATATCAACATGACTGAATTTTCCGCCGCCCTCGAGGCCGGCCGGACGAGTACCGAAGAAGCACTGACGATTTTCGACAGCCTGGAGCCGGTCGCGACCGACTTCATGCTGGGCGCCTGGCAAGGCGCGGGATTTCCGACTGATCATCCCCTGGACGGCGTGCTGGAAACCTATCACTGGCACGGCAAGCGTTTTGAGAGTCCGGAAGATGTTCATCCCCTGCTCTTTTCCTCGCGGAGCGGCCGACTGACCCGCGTCAACCCCCTCCTGGTCATGCCGGGAATGGGGCTGCTGCATGTCCTGCCCTTCCTCAAGTCAGAATTCGCGGGACGCTTCTTCCAGGCCTTCCTGCCGCTGCTCGCCACCCGGCGTTCCCGCGCCCGGCTGCGCCTGACCACTTATCGCGGCCAATCCAGCGCCACCATGATCTACGACCACCTGCCCATTAATGACGTTTTTCGCAAAGTGGACGACAAGACCGTGCTGGGGGCCATGGACATGAAGGGAGACGATCGACCGTTCTTTTTCGTGTTGCGTCGGGAGACAGTGGCCGGCGGGAGCTGACCCCGGGATCAGCCCGATATTCGATCGATATTCGTCTGGTATTCACCAGGCCGCGCAGGGAGACATTATGGAACAGAAAATACCTCGGGTCGGGGTGGGCGTGATCATCCTGCGCCAGGGCCTGGTCCTGCTGGGCAAACGCCTCGGCTCGCACGGTGCCGGCACCTGGGCCCTGCCCGGCGGTCACCTGGAGTTCGGGGAAACCGTGGCGCGCTGCGCCGCCCGGGAGGTACGGGAGGAGACCGGCCTTGCCATCCAATCCATCACCCCGGGCCCCTACACCAGCGACGTCTTTCCGGATGAGGGCAAGCACTACGTGACCCTCTTCGTGGTGGCCCGGGCCGCGACCGGCGAGCCGCGAATTCTGGAACCGGACCGGTGCGCCGCCTGGCAATGGTGTTCCTGGTCGCAACCGCCGCGGCCGTTGTTTCCGCCGCTGGCTTCGCTGCTGCAAACCGGGTTTGTTCCCGAAACTCCGGACTGATAAACTATTGCCATTGCCACCATAAGGGGGGCACGCACCGGCGGAACAGGCGCCTTACCCCCGGCAACTTGACCACCGCCTGAAAAAAGGCCGCCGAAAAATGAGACCCAGAAGCCTTGAAGTTGATGTGGCTGGAATCTGTTCGATCCGGCATGAATGTACCGGTTGTGCCGGGGAGAACCGGAAATGCTGTTGCGCGAATTACGAAGTTACCGTTACCAGCCGGGAGATGGACCGTATTATAGGCTGGCTTCCCCTGGCAGCCCGGTTTTGCCCGAGCCTGGCCGCGGCCGGGGATTACGAGAATGTGTTTGAGGAGCTGGGAAACGGTCTTTACTCCATTGACACGGATGAAGACGGGGCCTGTGTTTTTGCTTATCGCCGGGGAAACGGCCTGGCCTGCTCCCTGCATAGCGCGGCCGAAGAACTTGGCCGGCCTGTCCGGGAAGTCAAACCGACCGCCTGCCTGCTCTGGCCCCTGGCTGTTTTGGAAGGAAAGCACCGGGTTTTATCGGTTCAGGATGATGTTTTTGAATTCAGCTGCAATCATCCGGCTCCCGGCGACGACTTCTCCTTGTGCCCTGCTGTGGCCGGTAACCTTGCCGAAGTTTTCGGAATGGAGTTCACCCGGCAACTGCGGGCGGCGGCGGACCAGGGGCTTGACCGGACTGAAATCCCGCTGCGCGGTGACCCGCCGCTTTGAAGGAGCGAACCATTCCGGCCGTTTTTGGCGGCAGCGGCTGGATTTTCTATCGCGGGCAAATTCGGGCTAACCCGAACATCTCTATCAAGATTGAAAGGAAACGACCATGGGCATAAAACTGAACCGGGGACAATACCTGGTCCTAATTTTCACCATTATCTACCTGGTGGCTTTCTCGGCCTATTACCTCAGCGTCAAAAACTATGAATTCCTCTGGTATATCCTGGTAATCCTGATCTTTTTCGGCCTGATCTTATTCACCATCAACCGCAGCGATTTTGATCATATTATTTTAGGCGGTTTGTCCCTGTGGGGTTTATTGCACCTGGCCGGCGGCGGCGTGCCAGTCAAGGGGGATGTCCTTTATAACCTGGAGTTGCTGCCCCTGTTTAAAATAGCCGGGTCAACGGTTCTGAAATATGACCAGGTGGTGCACGCCTTCGGGTTCGGGATCTCCGCCCTGGTGGTGTTTCACCTGCTGTTTCCTTACCTGAACCGGCAAAGCAACTGGAAAATAATCTACCCCATAACGGTAGCAGCGGCCGCCGGACTGGGGGCCTTGAATGAGATGGTGGAATTTATAGCGGTAGTCACTTTTCCGGACACCAACGTGGGCGGTTACGCCAACACCGCCCTGGACATAACCTTCAACTTTATCGGCGCCATCCTGATGGTGATTTTTATCAACCTTGGCAATTACCGGAACCACAAACAACTGACGGCTTCGTAAAAAGTCCAATTGCCGCAAGGCGGCCGGCTTCGTTGCGCTTCATCCCTCGTCATGTCACGTACTGCTAAGTACGCTCCATTCCTCGGGATTTCGCGCGCCCCGCTTGTCAGCTGATCTTGAACTTTTTACTTTGCCGTCCCAATTTGGACTTTTTACGAGACCATCAACAACTGACGGTGTCGTAAAAAGTCGGGATTTACCATATTTCGTCACCCCGGCCCTCATTTCGTCACCCCGGCGAAAGCCGGGGTCCAGTAAAGTAAAACAGTTCTGGATTCCGGCTTTCGCCGAAATGACGGGGCCGGGCGATCAGACCGGGGCCGGTTGATGGTTCTTCCGGAGCATCATCCCGGGCAGCCGCTCATATTTCATCTGGTTGTCTTTAACCACCAGGTGACCGTTGATAAAAACCATGTCCAGCCCCTCCGGATCACGGGCCGGATCATTAAAATCGGCGCTGGTGCG
>JAWOCW010000338.1:0-7971 GCA_046483615.1 Desulfosudaceae bacterium | reverse complement strand
CTCCCCAGAGATGGCTCAAATAGACAGGTTCGCCGGCCAGCGGCGACGGCCGGTGCTTGATCATATCCCACAGCTCCAGCTCGTAGTCGACCATCTTGTTGCGCTCCCGGCAGATGGCGGCCAGGCGGTCCCAGTCCATTTTTCCGCAGGTATGAACCTCAAGCCAGTCGATCAGGCGGTACATTTCGCCGGTAAAATAGTCCCGGGCCCGGTCATTGTAAAAATTGTGAGGAATATCCAGCCGGAACGTGGGCAGGTTGAACTGGCGCTCCATGACCACGTAAGAGGCCATCCCCCCGTCGCAGGGCAGGTTGGAGGTGATCAGGGCGTTGGCCGGGGGCATCTGTTCGGCCAGGGCGAAGCCCATGGTGCTTTTGGGCAGGGAGCAGATGTCCGGAGGAATGCCGAAGCTTTCCGAGCGGTCTATGTATTCTTCCACGGAGTGCGGCAGAATCAGCGGCAGGGAGATGCCCAGCAGTTCGGCCATGAACGGCGCCAGGCCCATGGCCCGAAAGATTTCCGGCGGCACCATGTCCTCGTGAATGATCAGCCGGTCATCGTTATTGAGGGTCTCATAGAGCAGGTCGGCAAAGGACTTGATGACATAGGAAACCACCTGGGAGGTTGCTTCCAGGTGGCGGCCTTCCCGGTTTTTACCGAACTTGTCGTGCAGGAGATTGGCCTGCAGCAGGACCTTCATCCAGGGATATTGCCGCAGATCCCGGTAGGTTTTTAACGGCCCGGCCTTGGTGATCATGCGGCCCATGCGCAGATAATTGGGTATCCAGAAACGAGAGTAGTGAGCGGTGCGGGCGAGTTTATTCATGATTATAATCCCATGCTTTCCAGAAAGGCCTGTACCCGGGTCTGCAGCTGACCGGCGCCGGTGCCGCTGTATTCTCTTTCCAGGCACATCACCCGATAGCCGGCTTCACGCAGAGCCGGAACCAGGGCGGCTGTTTCCACGCCCCAGGTGTCACAGAACTTGATAAATTCGACAATAATGCCGTCGACCTGGTATTCCTCGGCGGCGGTTGTAATTTGAGCCAGCCGGGCGTCAAAATCTTCCATCATGCGGGGGCAGGAAGGAGTTAACAAGGCGTCCTCGGCCAGGGCGGACAATACCGGCTGATTGCCAAGGGCAATGGGCTTCAGGCCGGGTATGGAGCCGGTGCAGAACCGGTCGGCCACGACCAGGCCGCCGGCTGATTCAATGGTTTCAATATAGCGGGGATCGTCCAGCTGACCTCCGACGACCATCAAGCGGGCCCGAAAGCCGTCAAGTCCCTTTTGTCCGGCCAACTGATCCCGGTATTGAATGATCTTATCCCGGATAAGGCCCGGGGGAGAGGCCTGGGCGGCCGTCAGCATTTTATGAAAATCTGTGCCGGTCAGGGGCGGCGCCTTTTGCCGGCGGAGCTCGCCGATGGAAGAAAGAAGGGCCAGAAAATCGTTGTGGTCCTGGACCGCCTGACGCAGGTTCGCTTCGGAGATGTCGACTTCGAAACGTTCACGCAGCTTTTCGGCCAGCCCTTGCAGCTCTTCCGTAAACCAGGCCAGGGCCTGCTCGCCGGCCCGGTGCGGTATGTCCAGAAGGTGCGAAAACCCGGGAATAGAGAGGTACTCCAGGTTGTCGTGCAACCGCCGCAGATGATCACAGCTGGCGGTGTTGACCCAGCCGCCCAAAAAATCGTACCGAAAATCCAGGGCGAATTCCAGCAGGCTCCTGGTGTAGGAGCAGGTCAGGTTAGACATGTAAATATCGGCGACTTCGGTGCCGCCCACGCCCGGGGCCCGCATCCGCAAGGGAAACAAGGGCGGCAGGCTCAGCAACGCGGCCGGGACCAGGCTGCAGGTATATCCAATCGGAATGAGGCCCTCTTCCAGGGCCTGGTCCACCAGCTCGTGACAGGGCTCTTCCAGGTATTGAGTAAACATTTTCGAAAGGGTTGTCCTTTGAAGAATTTTTATCCGGTTGTCGTCAGGTCCGTCTTATCGGGCTATCCGGTTTGGATTTTTTTTAAGAGGCCTGATTCCGCTGCAGGGCGCGTTTCATGGCCTTCAGTTCGGAAACACTGTCACAAACCGGCTGGTATTCACAGGAGCTGCAGTCAAAATCCATCTCCTCGCCCATTTTGTTCATGGCTCCGGTCAGGGCGGCCACGTCGTCACCAATGGTCTTTAATTCCAGCACGTCGTCCACGGAAGCGGTCACGAAAAGGACCTCTACCGCCTTTACGTAGGGCAAGGCCGTCAAGACCCGGACAAGCGCCCGGCTCAGGTAGGCCAGGGAAAAATTGTCGGCCACGGCTTCATGGCTGATCCGGCTCCACTCCCTCTGATACTGGGAGACCGCCCGCATCATATAGCCGAGCAGGCGGATGTCATACTTGGCCAGCTCCATTTCCCGGAAGCGTTCATAGCTGTTATTTTCGTCAAACCCCTCGACGCCAACCAGGACCGCTTTGCCAAAAGGCACCAGATCACGGGTTTCCGCGGGTATATCCGGGCCGAGCAGGGTCAGGCGTCCATGGTTGAGGGTGTCGACCTGATCTGTCCAGGCCAGAAAAGAGGTCGAGGCGGTTTGCGGGCTGCCCAGCTCAACGGCCATGTCTGACGACAGGACCAGGTTGTTCCGAGTGCCGGCCGGCCAGTCCGCGGTTATTTGTTCCGGCTCAAAGACGATCAGGTCCGGCCGGTTTTTCCTTTCATTCAGATATGACCTCAGCCGGTTGAAGTGGTCGTCAAAAAGTCCCATGATTATTTCTCTCCAGCTTCTTCCGCCGCCAGCAGGGCGGCCCCGAGGGCACCGTTAATCTGGGGATCAATATTAAGCGGCTGCAGGGTAACTCCCAGTCCTTCGGACAGGGCCTGGAACATCCCGTTGTTTTTAGCCACTCCCCCGGTCATGACAACTTCTTCATGGACTTCAATGCTTTTAGCCAGAGAGGCGACCCGGTTGGCCATGGCATGGTGCAGACCCCGGATAATGTCACAGGCCTCCCGACCTTCGTTTATCAGGGAAACAACCTCGGTTTCGGCAAAAATAACGCATTGATTGGAGATACGAATTTTTGAAGTGGCTTTGGCCGACAGATCGCCCATGTCCGTAAGGCTGACATCCAGGGCCCCGGCCATGACTTCCAGAAAACGCCCGGTGCCGGCGGCGCACTTGTCATTGTATATATAGCGGACCACGTTGCCGTTGTCATCCACCCGAATCGCCTTGGCGTCCTGTCCCCCGATATCTATGATGGTACGGACCGAGGGCCGGCTCCACCAGGCTCCTTTGGCGTGGCAGGAAATTTCCGACTTGGTGGTGTCGGCCAGCGAAATATGGTCTTTGCCGTAGCCGGTGCCAATGGTGTAACCGATATCATCAATAGAAATTCCGATTTTAGCGGATACCTGATCTAATACCTCCCGGGCAGACTCCGATGGTCTGGTTCGGGCGCGAATTATATCAAAACCAAGAATGTTTCCGTTTTCCATGAGGACCGCCTTGGCGGTCAGTGAGCCGACGTCACAACCTGCTGTTATCATATCAGAACCTCTTATTTGCCGTTGGTTTTTTCCATTGAAAAGACAGCCGCCCCAATAGCCCCGGCCAATTGCGGATCCGCTTTTCTGATTTTTCTGATGCGGCAGCCGAGAATGTTTTCCAGGGTTTTAACCACCCCTTGGTTTTTGGCCACTCCGCCGGTCATGCAGACCTCTTTTTCAACTTTAACAGTATTGGCCAGAATGGCTACCCGTTTAGCCATGGCGCTGTTGATGCCGGCTCCAATATCTTCCAGCTCGTAGCCGGAATTGAGGTATTTGATGACGTCGGCCTGGGCCCAGACGGTGCAGGTCGAGGCCAGGGTGATGGGGGCCCGGGCCCGGGCGGAGAGATCGCCCAGGTCGGCCATGTCCACATTGAGCACGTCGGCCATGACCTCCAGAAAACGGCCGGTTCCGGAAGCACACTTGTCATTGGTAATAAAGTTTTCTACCCGACCCGAAGAATCAAGCTTAATGGCCTTGCAGTCCTGGCCGCCGATATCAATGACGGTGCGCGTCGCGGGGACCAGCCATTTGGCGCCCTTGCCATGACAGGCAATTTCCGAGAGGGCTTCATTGACGAAAGGTATTTTGTCCCGTCCATAGCCGGTTCCAACACAATATACAAGATCAGCCAGTTGTAACCCGGCCTTATCCAGGGCCTGGTTCATGGCGGCTTCGGCAGAGGCCTCCGGCTTGGCTTTGGATTTGATAATTGAGGAGCCGACCACCCGACGATCTTTCATGATGACAGCTTTTGATGTCAGCGAACCGACATCGCATCCGGCCACAATACTCATATCAACCCCCTTACCGTAAAGAATTCATCCAGCCGCTCTCTGGTGGCTTCCCAGGATTCGACCCGGTCGTCAAAAGCATCGTCATATAAAATATGGGTTGGGTATCCGTGTTTTTCCATGTCCCGGGCAAACGGTTTAACCATGCCCCAGGTGTTGCGGCATCCCGGGGTGCCATTGTAAATGATACAATCGGCCTGAAAGGTTCTGGCAATCGCCAGGGACTCTTCCAGCCACATATTGGGTTGGTCATAAGGCCCGCGGATGGATCGTACCATGGGCAGGCGGGCGTTAAGCTGGGCGATGCTGATCAGCATGTTTTCCGGGGAGTCGGTGTTAATGGTATATGAAGACCCCTCCAGGCTGTCGGCATAAGGCGAGCCCTGATGGAAGGTCTTGGAGAGGATGCTGCCCAGATGAGCAATGCCCTTATCGTCCAGCCAGTTCCAGAAATTCATATCCACGGTATAATGATCGATATAACACAGATACAGGCGGCGTTTTTCTACTCCGGAGCGCAGTCCGGAGACCCCTTTGTCCACATTCTGTTTGATGGTGTCCCGCATGCTTTCCAGGGCGCGGGTGTATTCCGGCATTCCGGAGCTGACAAAGCGGCCGGCATAGATAAACATGTTGTAAATGGGTGGTACCGGACAGGGACTCAGCATCTGCATGTCCTCGATATCGCCGGTAATGATGTCCTGTTTTTCCACTTCCAGCAGAACCTCCCGCAACCGGTCGTAATCCATCTTGTTGCCGGTCTGTTCTTCCAGAAAACTTATCATTTCCCGATAGTCTTCCACCTGGTAGTTGGAGGTCCGGTCATCATTGAGCTTCTGGGGATAATTCAAGTGGTAAATGGGCTTATTCAGATAGGCGGAAGTAAAAGCGAAGGCATTAGCGTTGGTGTCGCAAACGCCCGGAGTATCACAGACCAGAAAATCAATCTCCTCTCCCAGACCGGCCAGGTAGGCCCCCAGGGCTCCGCGTTGGGCGGAACAGGAGGTCTCGGTCAGCCCGGTTTCGCAACCATAGTCAAGATAATCAAAACCGCCTCGTTTCCAGACCATGCCGGCCAGGGCTGACGGAATTTCAAAGGTCAGCGGTACCGCGTCGATGGCGTAAAGAATAGCCGGAGAAAAACAGAAGGTGGTGGCCGCGATTTTTCTGCCCTTTTCACGAGCGGTGAGAATTCTGTCAAAATAGGCGGCCATCATTTTTAAAAAAACCGCCCCGGTTTCCCCTTCCCGCAAGATGGTACCCAGCGGTTTGTTAAAATAGGGAATATAGCGCAGCAGGTTGGCCAGTTCCCCGGGAGTGCCGTCAGGTGCTTTGGAGGCGGCATTGACTATGCGATCCAGCATCCAGTCATAGTTATATTCTTTGATTTCCTGTCTCATCGCCTGTCTCCTGGTTTTTCGGGTTAGCCCAGTCTTTCCATAAAAGCCTGAATTCTCATGTTCATTCTGCCAGTATCCGTCAGCGGGCCGTATTCTCTTTCCACTTTCAGGCAGGGTATGCCCGCTTTTTCCAGGTCACGTTCAAACAGGCCGTGCTCAGATCCGTGCAGATCGCAAAACCTGATGTTCTGCATGATGACCCCGTCTATCCGGGCGGCCTCAATTTTATCCTTTAAGATGTTGAGGCGTTCCTGGTATTTGCCGAACATGCGGGGGCAGGTGGATTCACCCAGATAGGCCTCGGCCAGGGCTTTTATGGGATCGCCTTCTTCCGAGACGAAGTTGCCTTCGAAGCGAACCCCAAAGCAGAGATTCTCGGTCACCACCAGGGCGTCGTTTCTTTTTTCAATCAGTTCAATCAGGTCGATATCGTCACTGATGCTGCCGATAACCATGATTCTCTTTTTGCCGGTGCTGACGGGAGGGCTGTCTTTGAGCCTGTCCAGAAGCGCCTGTAAATGTTCGGTGTAGGGTTTTCTGGGCATGACGGTTCCGGCAATGGCCACCGCGAAAGCCTCCTTACCGGTGATGGGGACTTCCGGCCCGGCGCGCAACTCTTCCAGTTCTTTTAAAAGCCGGCGGCCGCGGTTGTAGTAGGCTATGGCCTGCTGCAAGTCATCATCGGCAAGCCGGAGCCCGAAATGTTCTTCCACGGCAGCCTTCAGGTTGGCGATTTCCTCGGTGAACCACTTCATGCCGTGGGGAGCGGTCTTGTGGGGAACGTCAAAGTAATAGAAAAAAGGGGGTACCGCGTTCTCATAGTCTTCCCCGGCTTTGCGCCAGCACTCATCCAGTCTTCTCATGGAATCACATCCCGGGGTTATGATGGCTCCATCCAGAAAGGAATACCGGCCGGTTCCCGCCAATTGCAGAATACACTTGGGAAAAGAGCAGATATAGGGTCCGAAATAAGCGTCACCCACTTCCATGCCTTCGGTTTCAATGCCTCGCAAACGGACCGGCAGAATATCGCCGGCGTAAAATATTTCTGAGGGCAGGTAGGAACAGCTGTAACCGACAATGTTTTTTCCGGCGGCCTTCCAGTCCTGGATGGATTGGTTGTAAAGGGTGGTCGCGGCTTCAAGAAAGAAGTCACTCATTGGAATGCGCCTCCTGTGAATTAAAAAACGACAATAACATTTCCCGGGCGCTGGCCGCGGCGGAGCCAAGCTCGTCATCGTCCGGCTCCAGGGTAGCCAGCAGGCCCTTTATGAGATGGGGAACAATGGATCTGGCCAGGGGTTTCAGGGCCGCGTTCATGAGGCTGCCAGCCTGATCCAGGAGGCCAGAAAGCTCATAGGGATCCAGAGCTTCCGCAAACGCCCCGGCTTTTTCCGTGATCACCTCCGGCCGGGCCGTTAAAAACCGGTTTAGGAGAGCGACCGCGTTGTTAATGGTTTCAGCCGCTTCCTGGGCGTCAAAGCCGGAGGCCGAATCAGCCAGGGCGTTGTTGACGGCTTCCGGATCCACGTCGTCCAGGGAGACGGTCAGACGGTGATTGGCGGCGCGCAGGCGGGTGTTGTGGATGGCGCTGGCATGTTTTATCCCGTCCATCATCATTTCGGGGTGTTCGGCCAGAGCGTCCGTAAGAGCGTTAGCGGCTGTTTCTTTAATTTCGGCCAGGGCGATTTTGGCTTTCCACAGGGTCCGGCCGTCGAGCTTGCCGAGAGTGTCGTTCAACAGTACAAAAACATCGTTGGGCATTTGCGGGGAACCCGGTTCGCCGATTAAAGCGCTGCCGGTATGAAACCGCCGGGTCTGTTCAGCCAGTTCGTTGATTACGGCCGCCAAAGAATCGGTGTTCAGTTCCCGCAGGAGAGACAGAAGGATGTCCGCCACCAGGTCAGGAGAGCCCTTGTCGTTGAAGGTCTTAACCGTCCCGGCCAGGGAGTCCAGCATCATGTTTATGATCGGAGGCAGAAAGGACAGGGTGGTGACAACCTTGGCCGGATATTGCCACAACACGGTGTTGATCATGGTTACCAGGGCGGCCATCCCCTCAGCGCTGGTATCAAGCATTTCTTTTACCGCGGCAAAGTCCAGCCGGGCCACCCAGTTGTTAAACCCCGGCTCCAGGGTTCGGGCCAGAAAAGATTGGTCCTGTTGGTGAATGTCGCTAATTATCCGGCAGGCGCTGGTAATCAGGGGCGCACCCCGGCCCGTCCCCAGGT
>JAWOCW010000261.1:0-3092 GCA_046483615.1 Desulfosudaceae bacterium | reverse complement strand
ATTGACATTACTGGATATTTGAACCGATATTGCACGCGCAGCCACTACTGCATGGCTAAACGACTGATTCAACAAAACTGCCCAGGGCTTTCACCCCGTTTGCGGTTTGCTGGTACGGATTGTCCCGAATCCTGGGGGCGGTCATGTCCCGGATCGTGCTGACCCTGGTTTATCTGCTGGTGGTGGTTCCGGTGGGACTGGTCCGGCGAGCGGCCGGGGCCGACCCCCTGCTGCGCAAACGCTGGAAAAAAGATGATGGTTCGGTCTTGGTCGAACGCCATCATACCTTTACGGCGTCGGATCTGGAGGATCCTTATTGATTTTGTTCTTATTGGAAAGGTAAAAATCGTCTTTTGACTAAACAACCTGTTTGCAGCGAGCGCGTCAATCATGATTTTTTTTAAAGATCTGTGGGGCTTTTTAAACAAGCGCAAAAAGTACTGGTTGCTGCCGATCATTCTGGTTCTGTTGTTCTTCGGGATGCTGATTGTCATGACCAGCGGCACCGCTGTCTCGCCTTTTGTGTACACCCTTTTCTAAGATTCGCGGGAGAGGCTGGATGAAAGAACTGGTCCTCGGAATATCGGCGTATTATCACGACAGCGCCGCGGTGCTGCTGGCAGGCGGTGAGATCCTGGCGGCGGCCCAGGAGGAGAGGTTCACGCGCCGGAAGAATGAAGCTTCTTTTCCGAAAGGGGCGGTCCGCTACGTCCTGGCCGAGGCCGGTGCCCGGGTTGAAGATCTGGCGGCGGTCTGTTTTTATGATAAGCCCTTCCTGAAACTGGAACGGCTGCTGGAGACTTATCACGCCCTGGCTCCCCGCGGTCTGACAGGTTTTCTGGACAGCGTGCCGGTCTGGATCAAGGAAAAAATGTTCATGCGAAAAATGCTCTGGGAAGGCTTAGAGCAAGCCGCCGGGCCTACCGCCCGCCGTCCGCCGCTGTTGTTCCCCGAGCATCACCTCTCCCACGCCGCCAGCGCCTTTTACGCCTCGCCTTTTTCCGAAGCCGCCGTGCTGACCATTGACGGAGTGGGTGAATGGGCCACCACCGCCCTGTCGTCGGCCGGCCCGGAGGGTATTACCATTTTAAAGGAATTGAGTTTCCCGCATTCCCCGGGGCTGCTTTATTCGGCCTTTACCAGTTATTGCGGTTTCAGGGTCAACAGCGGGGAGTACAAGCTGATGGGGCTGGCGCCTTACGGCGATCCGGCCAGCGCCGAGTTTAAGCGTTACAGCCGCCTGATTACCGACAATCTGGTGGATATCCGAAAAGACGGTTCCCTGTTGCTGAATCTTGATTATTTTGATTTTGCCACCGGCCGGCGCATGTGCGCTGAAAAAAAATGGGAGCGGCTGTTCGGTCTGCCGCGGCGGGAACCGGAAAGCGATCTGGCCCGGCCTTACCTCAACCTGGCCCTGGCCATTCAGCGTCTCACGGAAACCATTGTTATGCGTCTGGCCGCCACCGCCCGCCAACTGACCGGCCGATCCCGCCTGGTCATGGCCGGCGGAGTGGCCTTGAATTGCGTGGCCAACGGCAAGCTCCGGCGGGAAGGAATCTTCGATGATATCTGGATTCAGCCCGCCGCCGGAGACGCCGGGGGAGCACTGGGGGCAGCTTACGCCGCCTGGCACATTCATGGCGGGCATGACCGGTCTCCGGAAGAGCCCGGCCAGGACCGGATGCGGGGCGCCTGCCTGGGCCCGTCCTTTGAAGATGGTTATATCCGGCGCATGAGCCGGTCTTTCGGGGCGGTTGGTGATTATTATCCCGATTTTGACGAGATCTGCCGCCGAACCGCGGAACTGCTTGCTCAGGGCGGTGTCATTGGCTGGTTTCAGGGGCGCCTGGAGTGGGGACCGCGGGCGCTGGGCAACCGCAGCATTATAGCTGATCCCCGCCAGCCGGATATTCAGAAAAGGTTGAATCTGAAGATCAAAAACCGCGAAAGCTTCCGGCCGTTGGCGCCGTCAGTCCTGGCCGAGGAAGCGGCGGCCTATTTCGACCTGGAGGGGGCCTCCCCGTACATGCTGCTGACGGCGCCGGTGCGAGCAGAGCGGCGTTGTCCCCTGCCGGCCGGTTACCGGGAGATGACCTGGGAAGAGCGGTTGAACCTGCCGAAGTCAGACATACCGGCGGTGACCCACGTGGATTTTTCCGCCCGGGTCCAGACCGTGCATCGGCGGGACAATGAAAAATACTGGCGCCTGATCCGGGCCTTCCGGGAACTGACCGGCTGCGCCGTCATCGTCAACACCAGTTTCAACGTCCGGGGGGAGCCCCTGGTGTGTTCGCCGGAGGACGCTTACCAATGTTTCATGCGGACGGACATGGACTGGCTGGTCATTGGTAATTTTATGTTTGATAAAAAGCTTCAACCTCCGTTTAGCCGGGATATTTCCTGAAATTTCCGGGTTAGCGGTTTCGCCGGCGTATTTTGAGAGTATCAGCCGGCGCGGGAGCAAAAAGATGTCACCAGATAGAATTTGCTATCGAAGCGATTCCGAGATTAAGGACCTGTTTGAGAAACTGGGCGTGACCTACCTGGCCCGCGCCCGGGTAGACTGGGAACCCCTTTATTCCTGGCGGCTGGAGAGCAGTTCTTATTACCGGGAAAACCGGGAGTTGTTCGAGCGCCTTGATCAACGCTACGGAGAAGAGATCGACCAGGCCCGGGTCGCCCCGGTTTATATTAAAAAAATTGATGATGCCATCGGCTATGGGGTTTTTGCCGACCAGCTTATCCGGGCCGGCGACTTTATCGGGGAATACGCCGGGGTGGTGCAGATATCCGGTAAATATACCCATTGCTTTTCGTCTGACAGCGGTTATGAATCTGATTACAGCTGGTATTACCTGGATGAGCTGGAGCAGGCGCCGCCCCTGGAGATCAACGGCCGTTGCGAAGGCAATGAGATGAGGTTTGTCAACCACGGGGCCGAACCCAACCTGGTCGTGGAACATACCCTCCACCGGGGTCAGTGGGTGCTTTTTTTCACGGCCGGCCGTGATATTGCCAGGGATGAAGAACTTCTGATCAGTTATGGAACTGCTTACTGGGAAGAAGGTTACCGGGCCGGCCTGTTGTCA
>JAWOCW010000230.1:0-7001 GCA_046483615.1 Desulfosudaceae bacterium | reverse complement strand
TGGATATCGAGGAGATGCGGGCGGTGGTCAAGGAAGGACGCAAGCTGGGCAAGCACACGGCGGCCCATGCCCATGGCGCCGAAGGCATCATAAACGCCATCCGGGCGGGTGTCCGCACTATCGAGCACGGCACCCTGGCCAATGATGAAGCCTTAAAGATGATGGCTGATCAGGGGGTTTTTTTGACTTCCACCCTGAGCTCCAATTTCTGGATGCTGAAAACCCGCAAAGGGCGTAATATCCCTTCTTTCATGCATGAAAAAGCCGAGGAAGTATCGAAAATCAGGCGGGAAAATCTGCATCGCGCTCTTAAGTTCGGGGTACAGGTGGTCATGGGCACGGATGCCGGCACCCCTTATAATTATCACGGCAAAAATTCCATGGAACTGGTGCAGTATGTTAAACTCGGCCTGATGAGCCCGGAAGAAGCCATTGTCGCTTCCACCAGAACCGCCGCCGACGCCGTCGGCCTGTTGGATCGTATCGGCACCCTGGAAGTTGGTAAATGGGCGGATTGCTTGGTCCTGGATAAGGACCCCTTTAAAAATATCAAAGTTTTCGAGTCTCCGGAGGAGGTCCGGCTGGTTTTTAAAGCCGGACAGTTGATCAGCGGCAAGGTGGACACGACCCAGTGGAGTCAAGACTCTTCCCTGGGGCTGACCTGATCAGGCCGCG
Organism: Desulfosudaceae bacterium; assembly: GCA_046483615.1. Taxonomy (GTDB): domain Bacteria; phylum Desulfobacterota; class Desulfobacteria; order Desulfobacterales; family Desulfosudaceae; genus CAYTQK01. The sequence continues at coordinate 6,326 of JAWOCW010000230.1, read as the reverse complement.
TCTGCTCGCGGTCCGGCGCCGGCCGGTCGCGTCCGGAGCCGTGCCCCGGAGTTTTGTTCCCCGAAGTCCTGCCCCGGAGTCGCGTCCGAAGTCGTGTTCCCCTGATATTTCAGGAGTTGGTACCAGAGCAGTTGCCGGTTCCGCCCCGGCGGGACTGACAGGAAAAATTTTCAGTACAGGAGGTTATAGCAATGAGCAGTCGTAAAAAAATTCTGTTTTTGTGTGATGCCAGTGATATTGACGTGGTGGAAGACAGCTTCAGCCAGGATTCAGATTATCAGCTGACCATTGAAACCACCGAGAAAGTTCTCAGTTTCGGGGTCAAGGCTTATATCAGCCAGACAGTGGAACGGATCAACCATAATCCGGGCCTGTATGACGGGGTGGTCGGCACTCACGATTCATCTTCTCTTTTCGCGGCTATTATCGCTCAGGAAACTGGCAAGAGATTCGCGCCGGTATCCGGGATTATCAACAGTCAGAATAAATATCTTTGCCGGCGGGTTCAGAAGAAGGTGGCTCCCGAGGCCGCGCCCCGTTATTGCCTGGCCCTGGACTACCTGCGTGATCCTTCCCGGCTGTCAACGCCGTTTTTTATCAAGCCGGTTCGTTCCAATATCTCTTTTGGCACTCACAAGGTCAACACACCGGAGGAGCTGCATTATTATATCGGCCTGGAAAGCATGGATATAGCCTTGTTTAATCAGTATTACCTGGACGCCCTGTCTTACAACTCCGGCTATTATGATGCTCTCAATATCGCCACCTGCAACACCTTTCTCTGCGAAGATTTGATTGAAGGCGAGCAGGTGACAGTGGACGGATATGTCATGGACGGCGAGGTCTCATTTTTCGGCGTTACCAAAGCCGTTTATCATCCCCTGACCAACAGTTTCAGCCATCATGAATTTCCCTGTGAGCTTCCGGAAGAGATGCTTGGTAAAATCAGCGACGCCCTGGGGCGCCTGATACCGGCCCTGGAGATGGACGACAGTTTTTTTAACGTGGAGTTACGGCTGGATATGGAGAATCATACTTTTAAAATAATTGAAGTCAACAGCCGCATCGCTTTTCAGTTTGCCAAAACCATTGAAGCGGTAAGCGGTTATGACCCCCTGCGCATGTTGTGCGATCTGGCCGTGGGAGAAAAACCGAAGCAATATGCCCGGGCGGAAAATACCAGTTCAGCCTGCTATAATTTTGAGCTGCACGCTTTTGAGGACGCCCGCATCCTGGAGACTCCCACCCAGAGCGCCTATGATGAGATACGTCTGAAATATCCGGGGGTGAGGGTGCGCAATCTGATTCATGAGAACGTAAATTTGTCCGACTTCAAGCATAACCCGCAAAGCTATCGTTATTGCCTGTTGGATATTCCCGGGGAGAACCGGGAGGAGATCATGCGCAAATATGAGGATATCATTGCCCGTCTGCGCTACAAGTTCGCGCCCGCTTCGGAGGAGAGCCAAAACGTGGTGGAACATCCCGGCCAACCGCCCCAACGAACCAAGGGCGGGGCCGAGGCTTTTGATAGCCAGGTACCACCTCACCCGGATAGTTCATGAAATTTTTTGATCAATGCTGCTTTGGTTTTTTATTTCAATATTGAGGATGAGCGCTACTTCTTAAATCTCGAGGTGGCTGACTTGATGGCACTGGCCAGGGAATCCCTGGCCAGTTCGGCCCCGACCTTGAGATCTTCCCAGGCGTTTTCGCTGGCGTTTTTAAGTTCAGTCAGTTTTTGATTGGCTTTATCCCGCAAGGCCTGCAGTTCCTCGATCCGTTTGTGATATTCCAGTTGAGCGTCCGCGTCGGCCTGCTTGGCTTTTGCCTGGAGTTTATCGATTTCAGCATCCCACTGTTCAAGCTGGGCCTTAAGTTTTTTTTCATAAGCTTCTTTGGCAGTCATTTTTCCCTCCTGGTCTGGTTGATATTATTATGGTCAACAATGGTTCGCGTTAGCCCGGACATTTCATGAAATATCCGGGTTAGAGAATAAAGAAGCCATGCTGGTGCCCGGCTCTCCGGTAAAGACCAGCTTGCCGGCCTGGTCATTAAGCGACGGTAATCCCGGCATTAACAGATCTTCCCTAAAATTATCCAGGCTTGACAAATTACAGGTATGAACAAATATTTTGCAGTAGCGGTCCGCGTTTTCCTTGATGGTATTAATCAGCTCCCAGGCCGCGGTGCCGTCAAAGTCACCAAAGAGTTTTAAGTGAAGATTTTCGCTGTTGTCATGCCGGACAATTTTAAAAGCAGAAGTCATAATTGCATTCTTTCTCTTTCAAGGCTGTTTTTTTATGTTCCACGGAATAGCCTTCACAATATAAAAAGAAACCGGGCTTGAAAATGGGGTCAAAGGTTTATTTTTTCGGTTTCAACATCCTCCTGACGCCTTGACGCGGACTGGCAGTGGCGGCCGTTTGAAAGGTGGCTGTCAGTTCGCCGCGAAAAAAGTCTGGCTGAGCCTGTCATCCCGGGCAGTCGCAACGGCTTTTCCCGTACTTATCATATTATTGAAAAATACATTCTTTCGTGTATTTTCAGAACTGCCGGCGGTGGTCTAACTTTTTAAATGATATAATAAAAAAACAGCTGCTATAAACCGGGATATCCCATGAAATATCCGGGCTGAAAAGCGATTGTTTCAACCGGGGCGAGGATAAAAAACGTCGCCGACCCGGTTAATCTTTCGTCACCCGTCCCGGATCGGAGTCCGGGATGACAACCACGCCTGGGCATGTAAAATAAAATAGTTCTGGATCCCGGCGTTCGCGGAATGACGAAGCAGGGACTTTTTACGAAGCTATTTAAAAGAGGTGAATGATATGCGTCAAGCCATGTTGTATGAAAAGCAGAAGGAAGGTAAAGTTCATTGTTTTCTGTGTGCCCATCATTGCGGCCTCGAACCCGGGCAATGGGGACGGTGCCAGGTCCGGGAAAACCGGGAGGGCGATTTATATACCCATGCCTGGGGCGAGGTGATCGCCGCCAACGTTGATGTTATCGAGAAAAAACCCCTATATCATTTTCTGCCCGGCAGTCGATCTTTTTCCATTGCCACCGCCGGTTGTAATTTTAAATGCAGTTTTTGTCAGAACTGGCAAATATCTCAAATCCAGGCCGGCCGGGATGACAGCCGTCGTCACCTTAAACTTGAACCCGCGGAAATAGTCCGCCGCGCCCGGCAAAGTAATTGCCGGAGCATTTCCTATACCTATACCGAACCCACCATCTTTTTTGAGTATGCTTATGATACCGCTCAAATAGCCGGCGCGGAAGGGCTGGCCAATGTTTTCGTCTCCAATGGCTTTATGACGGAACAGGCCCTGGATACCATTGCCCCCTGGCTTGACGCCATCAATGTCGACTTGAAATCGTTTCAAAAGGAGTTTTACAAAGATATTTGTCAAGGACGGCTGACCCCGGTTCTGGACACGATCAGGCGGCTTAAGGAAAGAAACATCTGGACCGAAGTCACCACCCTGATTGTTCCCGGGCAGAACGATTCCGAGGAAGAACTGGGCGAGATGGCCTCTTTCCTGGCTTCGGTGGATCCGGAAATGCCTTGGCACCTCAGCCGTTTTCATCCGGATTACCAGTACGACGGAGTTGAGCCGACGCCCCTGTCAACCCTGGAACGGGCCTGGTCACTGGCCAAAGAAAATGGTCTTCAATATGTTTATCTCGGCAATATTCCTTCCGGATCAAAAGACACCCTTTGTCCGGCTTGTGAACAGGTGGTTATCTCCCGCGGCGGGTTTGAGATCAAAAACATGCTCCAGGATGGAGCCTGTCCGGATTGTGGCCAAAAGATCAAGGGAGTATTTTAAGCGGAGGTCAACCCGGTTTTAACCCGGTTTCAATATCAGATTTCAATATATAATCGGGTCAGCCCCCCAGCTAATCCGGGTTGGCGGTTCATGTCGGCAGCCAGCCCCGCTCCAGGCAATCTCTGGGCGTGGCGGTGTACATAAAGATATCGCTCAGATTTTTATCCAGGGGCTTACCGGAGTCGATCCGGATCAAGCATTGTTCGGAAAGTTCCCTCGGTTCTTCATAAGCCGCTTTCAAATCTTCTAAATGCTGGACGCGGGCATCAGAGATCGACTCCTTTTCCGACCGTTGCAAGAGACGTTTTTTTATCGTCTGGAGGTCGCAGGCGCATTCCACAAAAATGGGCAGGGCGCCGGTTTCTTCGGCCAGCCGCAAAACTTCGCGTCGGTTTTCCCGGCTGCTGAAAGTGGCGTCCAGAATCACAGAATCTCCTTTTTCAATTTCTTCCTGCGCCCGCAGCAGCAATTGTCCGTATGTCAAGGCGGTGGCGTTCCGGGAGTAGATGCCTTCCTGGAAAGGCCGGTCCTCGGCCGCCCTGGAATCGGCCTCTGGAAATAATTCTTTTCGCACCACATCCGAGCGGATCACCTCAATGTTTAATGCATCGGCCAGGGCTCTGGCCAGGGTGCTTTTGCCGGTAGCCGCCTGGCCGCAGACCACCCAGGTTATGGGACGGGAAAATTGTACCGCGGAGCGGTAAGCCAGCCCCAGGTAGCGATTCATCTGTTCGATCAGTTTCGTCTTTTCCCCGGTCGCTAAGCCTTCCTGACGCAGGCGCAGGTAGCTGACCTTGACGCGCACCATGGCCCGGTAACATTTATAAAAATCCAGCAGGGAAAATATCTGGCGGTCGCCGGAATGTTCGGAAAAAGAGGTCATCAGGGATCCGGCCAGCCGGTGACAGCCCTGGAAGTCAAGGTCCATGGCCAGGAAGGCCAGGTCGCAGGCCACGTCACTGTATCGGAAACGGTCATTAAATTCGATGCAATCAATGATTTGAATTTCGTCTTCAGTAAAATAAACATGATCGGTCCGCAAATCCCCATGGCCGTCGCGGATCCGCCCGTTGCTGATTCTTTTTTCCAGCAGGTCCTGGTTTTTTTCCAGAAAATCCCGGGTAGCCGCCTCAATAATCTGGAGATAACGTTGAGCAATCTTTTCCTGGCCGGCTTGCCTCAGTTGCTGAAAGTTTTCCCGGCAGTTTCCGGCGATAGTCTCTTTTGTCCCGAAGTGGTCGATTTCCCGGCCGGTAGCAGCCTGCTCATAAAATCGGGCCAGTTTTCGGGCCAGCCTGTTCACGGCGGTATCATCAATCTTGTCCGGAAGCATTTGTGTCAATGAGTGTTCCGGATCAAGCTGCTTCATCCTGACGGCATACTCTTCCGCCGGACCGGGCCCGTCCAACTGAAGCCCGTCCTCTTCCCGGGTAATCGCGGTCACTCCCTCATAAACCCTGCTGCTCAGGCGCTGGTTTAATTCGACTTCCCGGTGGCAGTAGTATTCTCTTTTTTCCAGGGTGGTGAAATCAAGAAAGCCCATTTCAACCGGCTTCTTGACTTTGTAAACCAGGGGGCCGGTCAGGAAAACACGTGAAATATGGGTTTCCCTGAGGGTTATGGTCTGAACCGAGTGGGGATAAAAGGAGTCTTCCCGCATGGCGCTTACATATTCCGGTTGGGACGGACTCTGGTTATGGCTCTCCGGGGTCTGGCTTTGAGCGGACATGCCTCTCCTACGGCAGCTTTTCAGCCCGGACATTTCCGGGACTATCCGGGACAGGTGAAATTCTCAGTTATTGAATACCATGGACTTTTGAAAAACTGCTCTGATCAAGAAGGATGCGCAATCGCTGTTGAGCGGTGTTTTGCGTATCTATGACCCAGAGCTCACTGTTTTTATCAAAATTAATCTCGATGTCAGTGTCAGTGGCATCAATTTCCGGGAAAATTTTTCTGATTTTACGATCAAGTTCTTTGTTTATCATGGCTTGCCCTCCTTTGTCGTTTGGTTACCAGCCGATTAAGAGTACATATTCAAGTTAATAGCCTTCCCGGAAATATACAATGCGCTGAAAAGCGTATTTTAATAAGTAAAACAATGTAGGAGGGGGTTACCGTAAGTAGATCATCTACATGATCAACGCGGCAAAAATACATGTTTTGATCCATTGTATGAAAAAAGGGGACAACCTAAAGTGAAAGCTATAGTCGACAGCAAAAAATGAAATAAATTTAAGGAGGACGTACCATGGAATCAACACCGCAGCATTGTCCCGGTTTTTCGCAGTTCAAGAATTTGAAATCGTTTGAATGCGGTTGTCCCAATTGTGGAGAAAAAAAAGAAATATTCTCAGATGAATTTGATCGTGCCCACGTCTGTGATAAATGCGGGCAACCCATCGATTTTACTCAATGCAGCCTGGAAGGGGCGGGGGGATCGTCGGAGTCCGCCTGATCCGGGGATGCCGGCAAGCCCGGATAAAAACT
>JAWOCW010000208.1:0-3000 GCA_046483615.1 Desulfosudaceae bacterium | reverse complement strand
CCTGCTGCTGCCTGTGGAAAATCCTGCCCGTCATCACCCCGGAGATCAGTTCCAAGGTCTCCCGCCTGCCGGGCATTCACCTGGAAGTCACCGACCAGTGCGCGGGCTGCGGAACATGTACCGATGAGGTCTGTTTTGTAGGGGCCATTGCCTTAAAAGACGGAGCAGCGGTCATTGACCAGGCCGAATGCCGGGGCTGCGGCCGCTGCGCGGCAGTCTGCCCCCTGGACGCCATCACGGTGGTAATTGACGATGAGGCCTATATCAACCATGCCATTGACCGCGTTTCAAGCCTGGTGGACCTGTCCTGACGCCGAAAGGCCGCTGCCGCCGGGTATCCGGATAAAGTAAGTTGACGAACTAACAAAAAATTACGGGAGACCACATGACTAAACGATTGGCATATCATACCGCCTTGACGTTCTTGACGGTTTTGGCCACGGCGGTTTTTCTGTTGGCCTGCCAGGGGGAAAGCATATCCGGCAGCGAACCGGAGCAGGTCGTCGGTCAGATAGAACTGCCCGGATTGCCCGGCGCCGAACAACCAGGCACCGGCCGGGCAACTGACAAGACCGGCGCGGGGGCGTCCCGGGACAGCGCTTTGGCCTGGCCGTCCATACCGGATAAAATAGACACCACCATGCCCGACTTCTCGAAATACACCAACGTGGACAAAAAAAAAGAAGCCTTTTTTAATTTTCTGCGACCGATTGTCAACCAGGAAAACTATGAGGTTTTAAAAGAACGGGCTTACCTTCTTTTAAAATGGCGGAAATTCAAGCAGGACCAGGAGTTATCCGAGCAGGAGATCGAAAATCTCCAGGCGCTGGCCGAAAAATACCGCGCCGGGGCGACCCCTGAGGAGGGTCTCGACTTTTTCCGGAAGATGCTGATCCGGGTGGACAAAATTCCGGTCTCACTGGCCTTGATCCAGGCGGCCAAGGAATCGGGCTGGGGGACCTCCTATTTCGCCCGGGAAGGCAACAACCTCTTCGGACAATGGTGTTTTACCAGGGGCTGCGGCCTGGTTCCGCGACAGCGGCCGGAAGGGGCCACCTATGAGGTGCAGGCCTTTGACGATGTGTCCGACTCGGTTCGCGCCTATATCCGAAACCTCAATTCCCACCCGGCTTACCGCGATCTTCGCCTCCACCGTTACCGCCTGCGGCTGGCGGGAGAAGAGCCGGACGCGCATTTAATGGCGGGCGGGCTGGAGGATTATTCCGGAATCGGCATGAAATACGTGCGAACAATTCAACAGATGATCCGGGGAAACGAAAAATTCATGGGTATTCATGAACCGGCTGACGAATCCTGACCAATCCCGGTTCCCGGCCGATAAATATTCACAGAGACAACGCGCGCAGCGCGGGGGGCAAAAAGCCATGAAAACAAAAACGTCCGTCAAAATTTGGTGCTGTCTTCTATCCGGCGCTTTTTTGATCACCTGTCTTGCCGGCGGCGCCGGCGCCGAAAATAAAACCGCCCGAATCGCCTATGTGGAGTGGTCCTGCGCCACGGCCGCCTCCCACGTGGTCAAGGCGGTGCTGGAAGAAAGGATGGGTTATGACTGCGAACTGACCGCGATGAACGCCGAAGCCATCTGGCTGTCAACGGCCAGCGGCGATGTGGACGGATTCGTCTGCGCCTGGCTGCCCAGCCTGCACCGGTATTTCTACGGCAAAGTGGAATACAATGTCATTGACCTGGGACCCAATCTGAAAGGAACCAAGGTCGGCCTGGTGGTGCCGGACTACGTTACCATCGACTCCATCGACCAGTTATCAGCGCGCGCCGATAAATTCGACCACCGCGTTACCGGAATTGATCCCGACGCCGGCATCATGCGCCTGACGCGAAAAGCCCTGAAAGATTATCCGATCAAAGACATGGAACTGATTTCAGGAAGCGGCGCTTCCATGACCGAAACCCTGGCCGAAAAAATCAAAAACCGGGAGTGGGTGGTGGTGACCGGCTGGACGCCGCACTGGAAATTCGCCCGCTGGGACCTCAAGTACCTGGAGGACCCGGAAAATGTTTACGGCGGCTCGGAATCCATCCACACCATGGCCAGGAAAAACCTTCAAGAAGACAAACCCGACCTGTTCGAATTTTTGGACAACTTCTTTTGGCAGACCGAGGACATTCACCAGGTGATGGAGATGATCCGGAAAAGCGGCCAGCCCCATGAAAGCGCCGTTAAATGGATAAACCAGCATCCGGACAAGGTTGACGCCTGGCTCAAATAATAATAAAGAATTCAGCCCGCCTCGCGGGGGAAGAGGCGCCGTTAACCCGGATATCTCATGAAATATCCGGGTTAGTCAGACGGTTCAGGGAACTATTCAGGGGACTATTCAGGGTCCTCTTCAGGAAAATATTCAGGGGACGGCTCAGCTGGTATCACCCACAGGTAGGAGTACCAGAACCATTCTGAGCCGTCTTTTGAAGGCGCCGTAACGGTATACAGGGTTCGCCGGGCCGTCAGTTTCTCCTTGGCGCGCGCCTGGACCGAAATAAGGCCGTTTCGGGCGCGCTTCTCCAGGTGGCCATTTTCCTGGCCGGCCACGAAACACCGCAGTCCTTCGGGATTCAGCTCGCTGTTGTCAACACGCAGCACAAGGGTGGGCGGGTTCTGGTGGCCAACCACCGGACTTTCCGGAGCGGCTTCCACCACCCCGAGGGCGTTCATGCCCATTTTTTCAGCAAAGCCCTCCATCTCTCCGTAATTAAGATTCATGGGAAACCGCGGCAAAGCAAAGCGGTTGCTCCCCCCGTATATGACCCCGGACCTCTGGGCGGCGGCGGCTTTATAGCCGTGCTCTTTCAGGACGGCCATCAGGGACGGATCGTACTCGCCAAAAGGATAGGCATAAAGCTCCGGCACGCCGTCCAGGTGGCGCCGGAATTTTTCATGTGATTTTCGCAGATCCGCTTCAAAGGACGCGGCTCGCTCTCCGGCCGGCCGGTTTAAAAAATAGGCGTGGGAATGGGAATGGT
>JAWOCW010000096.1:0-10557 GCA_046483615.1 Desulfosudaceae bacterium | reverse complement strand
CCAGCCGGCCGGTGGCAAAACCTTCCAGATCGCGGGTGATCAGAAAAGCGGAGATACCCTTGTGCCCGGCCGAAGGATCGGTCTTGGCCAGCACGATGAACAGCTCCGAGGTGGCTCCGCCGGTAATCCAGCGCTTGGTGCCGTTGAGAATGTACTGGTCCCCGTCCTTTTCCGCGGTAGTGACCAGGCCGGCCGGGTCGGAACCGGCTTCCGGCTCGGACAGGGCAAAAGAACAGATGAATTCGCCGCCGGCCATGGGCTTCAGGTATTTCTCTTTCTGGGCCTGGCTGCCGAACCGCTCCAGGCTGCCGCAGCAGATGGAATTGTGCACGGACATGATCACCGCGGTGGAGGCGCAGGCCCGGGCGATCTCGCTCAGGGCCAGGGCGTAGGAGACGGTGTCCATGGCTTCGCCCCCGTATTCCCGCGGTACCAGCATACCCAGCAGCCCCAGTTCGCCCATCTTTTTCAGGCTCGCGGCCGGATACTCATGCTGCTGATCCCGTTCCGCGGCCAGCGGGGCCAGCTCCTTGCGGGCAAACTCCCGGGCCATCTTCCGCACCATCTGCTGTTCCCTGGTCAACTGCATGGTCACTACTCCTGCCCTTGTTTAATTTTACCTGCTAAATTTAATCTGCTTAACCCGGATATTTCATTTCATGGCCGTAACCGTAGCACGATGAATGGAAAATGGGAATAAGAGAGAGGCTGAAGTGTCGCGCAGCCGGGTTAATGCTTTGGGAAATGGCTTTACCCGGAGGTACTTAAATCCGCCAGGAGGCGGCGAGAAAAGGTCGGGGGCGGCCCCTGAACCCAAATAAAAAATGAACCCGACTGACATGTACCAGACTGACCATTGACACCCGGGACTGATCTTGTTATAAAAAGTGATATAAAATCGATTTTTTATCCTTTCACGCGTTGTTACTGAACGTAACCTGGTCCTGGCAATGACAAACCATCTTCTGCAACAATACCGGGATTTTTTAAAAGACAGCATCCGCAAGCGGATCGACTTCCGCCGGACTGATCAGAACCAGGGCGTGCCCGTGCCGCCCATGGAAAAGCCGGTCGCGGAGGGCGCCACCCTCATTGACCTGCCCCGGCCGGATCAATGGGAAAACATTCCCGACCTTAACCTGAATTTTGCCATTGCCCACCGGAAAAGTCACCGGGCTTATCTCGACCAGGACTTGTCGCTGGAGGAGCTGGCCTACCTGCTCTGGGCCACCCAGGGCCTGCGGGGAAAGAGCGGCCCGGGGCAGGCCTTTCGGACGGTTCCCTCGGCCGGATGCCGCCACGCCCTGGAAACCCGCCTGGCGGTTCTCCGGGTGGACGTCCTGGAACCCGGCATCTACCGCTACCTTCCCCTTTCCCACCGCCTGGTCCTGGAATCCACCCCGTCCATGCTGGCCGAAAAAATGGTCACCGCCTCCCTGAACCAGCCCTATCCGGGCAAGGCCGCCGTCACCTTTATCTGGGCGGCCGTCCCCTATCGCATGGAATGGCGCTACGACCTGGCCGCCCACAAGGTCATCGCCCTGGACGCCGGCCATGTCTGCCAGAACCTCTACCTGGCCTGCGAAAACATCAGCGCCGGCACCTGCGCCATAGCCGCCTATGACCAGGAAGAACTCGACGAACTTCTGGGCCTGGACGGTGTCAACGAGTTTGCCATCTACCTGGCGCCGGTGGGAAAGGTAAAGGCCTGACCAGCCAGATTCACCCCGCAAAATCATCTGCCGGATTTCCCAAAAAGAGACAACACAAAATTGTATCAAAAAATGCGATACATTCATTTTTCAACTTGTCTGAATGATTTCAAATCGATATAATCAATTATTCCTTGCCGGAATAACTCGGAAAATCCGAGAGTGTCTATGTTGTTTTGCCCTGATGATCCCCGTCGCCGTCCGGTCGTGTCCAAGATCTCTGGTTATTTGGATAAACTATTGTTTATATTAATTTAAATATCATGCTTCGCCGACGCGCAAAAATTGGCATAAAAATTGAAATGTTTAAATTTTGACGGCTTCGTAAAAAGTCCCTACCTCGTCATTCCGGCGAACGCCGGAATCCAGAACCATTTGATTTTACTGGACCCCGGTTTCCGCCGGGGTGACGAAATATGGTAAATATCGACTTTTTACGAAATCATCAAATTTTATAGTTGATTTCCCTTTGAAAAGATCCGGCCAAGGCGATCTCTCCGGCGGAGACAAAGGCAGCGCAACTCCGGTGAACCGGAGCATGTATTTACAAATCACCCCACAAAAGGAGAAAACACCATGAATGAAACCAGCACAAGCCCGGTCACGGGGTCCACTGCCAGCGGCGGCATGACCAACCGGGACTGGTGGCCGAACCAGTTGAACCTGGGCATTCTTCACCAGAATTCCTCGTTGAGCAATCCCATGGACGCGGATTTCAACTACGCCGAGGAGTTCCAGAATCTCGACCTGGCGGCGCTGAAAAAGGATCTCTACGTCCTGATGACCGATTCCCAGGAGTGGTGGCCGGCCGATTATGGTCACTACGGGGGACTCTTCATACGGATGGCCTGGCACAGCGCCGGTACCTACCGCATGGGCGACGGCCGCGGGGGCGCCGGCTCCGGCAACCAGCGCCTGGCCCCTCTCAACAGCTGGCCGGACAACGCCAACCTGGACAAAGCGCGCCGGCTGCTCTGGCCGATCAAGCAGAAATATGGCCGCCGTATCTCCTGGGCCGACCTCATGGTCCTGGCCGGTAACTGCGCCCTGGAGTCGATGGGATTTAAGACCTTCGGCTTTGGCGGCGGGCGGGAAGACCTCTGGGAGCCGGAAGCCGACATCAACTGGGGAGAAGAGAGCGAGTGGCTGGGCGACAAGCGCTATTCCGGGGACCGGGAACTTGAGAACCCTCTGGCCGCGGTGCAGATGGGACTGATTTACGTCAACCCGGAAGGCCCCAACGGCGATCCCGACCCGGTGGCCTCGGCCAAGGACGTGCGCGACACCTTCGCCCGCATGGCCATGAACGACGAGGAGACGGTCGCCCTGGTGGCCGGCGGGCACACCTTCGGTAAGTGCCACGGCGCCGGCGATCCCTCCCTGGTGGGGCCGGAACCGGAGGCCGCGCCCATCGAGGAGCAGGGCCTCGGCTGGAAGAGCAGCTTCGGCAGCGGCAAGGGCAATGACACCATCACCAGCGGCCTGGAAGGAGCCTGGACGCCCAACCCTATCCAGTGGGACAACGGCTATTTTGACATGCTCTTCGGCTACGAGTGGGAACTGACCAAGAGTCCGGCCGGCGCCCACCAGTGGACGCCCAAGGATGTGGAGGACAAGGACATGGCGCCGTCCGCTCACGACGCCTCCAAACGGATCCCGACCATGATGAGTACGGCCGACCTGGCCTTGAAGGTCGACCCGGTGTACGAGAAGATCGCCCGGCGGTTCCACGAGAATCCGGCGGAATTCGCCGACGCCTTTGCCCGGGCCTGGTTCAAGCTGACCCACCGCGACATGGGCCCGCGGTCGCGCTATCTCGGGCCGGAGGTCCCGGCCGAAGAACTGATCTGGCAGGACCCGGTGCCCCCGGTGGATCATGAACTGATCGACGAAGCGGACATGGCCGCGCTCAAGGACAGGATCCTGGCCGCGGGACTGTCCGTCTCCCAGCTGGTAACGACCGCCTGGGCCTCGGCTTCCACCTTCCGCGGTTCCGACATGCGCGGCGGGGCCAACGGAGCCCGGATTCGCCTGGCGCCGCAAAAGGACTGGGAAGTCAACCAGCCGGAGCAACTGACCACGGTGCTGGATAAACTGGAAAAAATCCGGCAATCCTTCAACAACGACCAGTCCGGCGGGAAAAAGGTGTCCCTGGCTGACCTGATCGTCCTGGGCGGCGCCGCCGGTATTGAGCTGGCGGCCAAAAACGCCGGACTCGAGGTGACCGTTCCTTTTGCTCCGGGCCGCGCTGACGCCTCCCCGGAGCAGACCGACGTGGACTCCTTTGCCGTGCTTGAGCCGTTCGCGGACGGATTCCGGAATTATCAGAAAACACGGTACGCCGTAGCGGCCGAGGAACTGCTGCTGGACCGGGCCCAGTTGCTGACCCTGACCGCGCCGGAAATGACGGTGCTGGTGGGCGGTCTGCGGGTCCTGAACGCCAACTTCCAACAGTCCCCGCACGGGGTTTTCACCGATAGGCCGGAGACGCTGACCAATGACTTTTTCGTCAACCTGTTGGACATGGGCACGGAGTGGCAACCCACCGCGGAGGACGATGAAGTTTTCGAGGGGTATGACCTCGCCACCGGCCAGCGCAAGTGGACCGGTACCCGGGTCGACCTCATCTTCGGCGCCGATTCCCGGCTGCGGGCTCTGGCGGAAGTTTACGGCAGCGCCGACGCCCAGGAAAAATTTGTCCACGATTTTGTGGCCGCCTGGAACAAGGTGATGAACGCCGATCGCTTCGACCTGGCCTGATCCGGGAGGGGCTCCGATTCTCCCCAGGAAATTCCAAAAGGCTTAGAACGTCCATTTTACTCCAAAAAATGGCGTTCTAAGCCGGATATTTCACCCCGCGACTCTGTGACAGGGCATTCAAAAGAAAGGTTTGTGGTAAAGGGACGGTCGCTGGTGTGTTACCGGGCCGCGCGTAAATTGGGGAGGTCGATGGCAGCAGTGGCTGAAACCCGGAAAATGCCTCTCCCAACAATGAATAACGCGGTAAAAACAGGAAAAGCATTCGCCAATGCAGCAGGCCGGTGGTTAGATGACATATTAAATATAAAAATATAAAGAACGTCCCCCAGGCAGTCATGATTCAGATTGATTTTTACGCGCTCATCCGGTAAAATAAATATATTATAATCGGTGTTTGTTCTGCGTATTATCGTGTTGTCGGTCTTTTTTCTGTTTTCATGTTTTTCCCCTTTTCTTATCAAAGGAGGCCCGGATGGCCAAAGTCAAAGGAAGCATGTTCGTCATGTTTGTCAAGGCAATCAAAGCGGATAAAACAGGGGCCTATGATAGTCTGCTCACCGATCAGGACAAGGAGATCATTTCCAAGCTGATTCTGCAGTCCAGCTGGTATCCGTTTGAAACCTATAAAAACTGCTTCAACGCCGTCAGCAAGGTCAATGCCAAAAATGACCCCAAAACACTGCGGGACTGGGGCAGAATGGCAGGTGAATCGACCATGTCCAACATCTATAAAACGGTTGTCAATCAAAAGGACGCGGCCTCGGCCATCCGCGCCTTCAAGCAGGTTCTTGGAAGCATGTATGATTTTGGCGACATCGAAGAGGAGATGGTTTCGGACAATGAAATGATCATCAAGATACGCGATGTGGATCCGGATTTTGAGGCCTGGTACCGGGTCTGCCAGGGCTGGGTGGAAAGAACCATCGAACTGGTCATCAAAAAAAAGGTGACCTCAGAAATCCTGGAATGCTCCTGGGAAGGCGCGCCCGCCACGGTTTATAAAATGAGTTGGTAACAGGCATACGCTGCTTGGCCACTGCCAGTTTCTGTTTGGCAACCGCGCTGCCACGCCATAACCCGAATGATCGGGAGGACACACATGAGAGTCAAGGGAAGCACTATCATGGATCTGGTCCGTATTCTGCGAGCCTCCAAGGAAAAAGACTTCAGCCAATACCTGAAACCCGAGGACTGGGACATTCTCAATGACCAGATCATGAATTCCCAGTGGTATCCCGGTGATAGCTACTGGCGCATCGCCTATGCCGTGGCCTGCGTGGCCGGTGAGAAAAACATGGATAATATTTACAACTTCGGCCGGCTGGCTGCCCAGTCGCGGTTAGGGCTCTACAAGCGGCTGCTCGTCCCCGGCGATCCAGCCGCCAGCCTGGAAAAGTATAACGGCTTCTGGGAAACGTTTTACGATTTTGAAGGCAAGCCGTTCAAGAAGCAACGAGTGGAAAACAACAGCAACCATATCCGCATCAAGGCCTATGATTACCCGGATATGATCATACCCGAAATGAGAAAGTTTTATTTTTACGGCCTGGCCGGGGCCTACCAGGAAGTCGCCGAACAGGCCCTGGACAAAAAGGTCGAGGCCACCGTCACGGACAAAGGCGATCATTTTGAAATGAATTATACCTGGCAATAACCCGCTCCCAGAAAAAACGGGAGAATGCCGGGATCCAGGATATCGGCCATGGCAGTGGCTTTTAAGGCCGCCACCGCCAAATGGAAGCAATGGTATCCCGGATGCGGAAAAATCGCCGGCGACGGAAATAATTGGCAAACTCCTCTTCTCCCGGCATGGGGTAATAGGCCTCGCGTTCACCTTCCTCCGGCGTAATGCTTTCGATAGAGATTCCTTGCAGTAGCTTTTCACCGACTTCGGACAAGAGCTCCGCGCCAACCCTGGCGGTGGCGATCAGAACGTTCTGCTGGGTCATACCGGGCTGAATCTGAATCGATCTTCTGGCGATAATGGCCCCGGTGTCAATACCTTCGTCAATCCAATGGAGGGTGACCCCGGCCTGTTCACTGCCGTTCTTCAAGACCCAGAAATAGGCCATGGCTCCCTTATAAGCGGGCAGCCAGCCGGGATGCACGTTCAATACTCCCAGCCGGGGTATCCGGATAACCGGCGCTTTCAGTATCTGGGTAAAATAGGCGGATAAAAGAAGATCCGGTTGCAGCTTGTGGATAAACCGCAGGGCCTCCTCCCCGTTGATATTTTTGCACTGCAACACGGGAATTGCCATATCCGCGGCGATCTTCCAGGCCGGCCGCAGCCGTTTGCCGGCAGATGGCAAGGGCAGGGTCAGCAGGTAGGCCGCCCCCTGGACCAGTCGCTGCCAGAACAGCAGCCAGGCGAACCGCCAGCCCACTTTTTTCAAATGCCGCTTGAGCTTGCTGAGGCCGGCCCGGGAAAAATCCAGGGGCCGGGCCTTGATGACGCCGATCACTTCATAAGCCGGCAGTTGTAGTAGACGGTTCAAGATCATGGCACTGCCCAGGTGGCCGGCGGAATATAGCACGATCACCCGCAGGGGTTTGTCCTGGACGTTCTGAGAAGACCGGCCCTCCACCGAAAAGCCTCCCGTATCCACCTGTTATCGTTTCGTGATAGCCTGCTTCATGCGGGCAAAAGAGGGGGCGAACCCATAGAGCAGAGCAATCAACAAGAGCAAAGCAATGGAAAAACTGGTGCCCCAGATAAAAGCGCCCAGAATCAGGACCAGGGCGTAAATCGGCAGCCCCAGAATATATTGAGCCTGTCCGCTGAAAATGGCGCGTCCCAGATGTCGGTAGTGCGCGTCAAAAGAGACCATTTGCACGCAGGCCACGCCCACGAACAGACCCAGCAGGACCGGCGCCCGGGCAAAAAGGATCAAGGAGCACAGCACGATCAGCCCGCCAATGGGGCTGGGCACGCCGGAAAAGAAATCCGGATCCGCGTTTTCCTTGTTGATGGTAAAATAGAACAGCCGGGACATGGTGAAAAACCCGTACACTAAACCGGCCACCAGGCCCTGCCAGCCGCCGATGATAAAGAACAGGGCCAGACTGGGCGCGACGCCGTAATTGACACCGTCGGCGATATCGTCGGAGTATATGCCCCAGCTGGTTCCTCCGAATTTGCGGGCGGCGGCCCCGTCAAAACCGTCAAACAATCCCCCCAGCAGCAAGAACAACAGGCTCACCTCAACCCGTCCGTGATAAGCGAAATAAATGCTGATCAGGCCGCACAAAAGGTTGGCGGCCGAAAGCGCGTCAGCCACAAACCGCATCTGAAACAGGCGGACATTATATAAACCGATAACGGCGTTAAAAGAGATATTGACCAGCAGCAAGGCGTTCACAAATTCCGGATTGATAAATTCACTGGCCCACCCCTGGCTTAAAAACAGCAGCGAAACCAGAGTGGTATACGAAACCGTGGTCCTGATCCAGTTTTCGGTAGTCTTCACATTCAAGAAGAACTGGATCAGCAGGAGGCAGTCCAAGGAAAGTTTGGCCACAATCAAGGCGTCGGGAAGAATGTCCAGGCATTCCAGGGCCACCAGAAAAAGCAGGGGGTAATCGGAAATCCGGTCATAAATACGGCCGACGGTGGAGTCCCGCTCCTGCACCCGGCCCACCATGGCGGCCAGATAGTCCAGGGCGCAGAAACATAAAAACAGAAAAAAAACCCACATCTGCGCGTTGGGAAGAACCCCCACCTGCTGAAAAGACAGGTACAACAAGGGAGTGATCAGCAACAACTTGATCGAAGAAAGCGTCAACGGCGGCCAGGGCACCCGTTGAACAAGTGCCATTTCAAGATCGGCCATCCAGGCCGGTTTCCACGAGATCTGGTTGTCCCCCTCATTCATACCCTGATTCATATCCGTCGCCTTTCCCGGGATTGGTGTTGTTGATCATATCCGGGACAGCCCGGATATTTTATATTTTTATTCGGTAGCATTGTACTTACTACACCCGGAAGGGATAAGTCAATTGACAGGCCGAACCAGGTTTGCTATACCGATGACCGATATCTGAGAAGAGACCTGCCTGACAGGAGAATCCGCTGTTGCCAGCCCCGGGGGAGCACATGTCTGAATACTATCTACGCATCCGGCCAGCCGGAGGAATCAGTAAGCCGCTTTTCATCATTGCCGCAGTGTTGGCCGGCATCCTTGGCCTTTTTTCCAGCGCCGAGTCCGGCTATTCCGTCCTGGATAAAGACTTCCGATTCAAGTGCAGTCCCAGTGAACAAATCGGTTGTGAAGGGGTCTTTCCCGTCAAGCCGGCGGCCGGCTCCCGGTTTGCCCTGGTTCCCTCCGGGGAGGACGCCTTTGCCCTTCGTATACAGTCAATCCGGCAAGCAAAAAAATCGATTCGCATTCAATCATTTATTTTTCGCGGCGATGAGGCCGGACTGTTTATCGCCCAGAACCTGATCAAACGGAAAACCGAGGACGACCTGGATATCAAGGTCATTGTGGATGCCTATTTCAATCCCGGCGCTCAAACCCAGGACATTTACTACGATCTCAAGCTGCACGGGATTGAAGTAGAAGGTTACGAAGCCGGGCCGCTGGAGTGGCTCAACGAAATTGACCTGCTGGACTGGTACCGCGGTAACAAACGTTTCCATGACAAGATGTGGATTATTGACGGAGAAACCAGCGAAGGCCTGGCCTTTGTCGGCGGCATCAATATCGCCAATGAATATTTCCGGGTCGGTCCGGAAGCGGAAAACAAATGGCGGGATCAGGACATTGCCTTAAAAGGGGACATCGTATCCGACATTACGGCAGCGTTTGACAGAAATTATGCCTACCTGAAGCGTCAGAAAACCCTCAAGACCCCCCTCTTGAACACGGATAATTACTGGTCCATGTGGCGGCAATTGATCGATATTGACGGCGACGGCCAATATCCCGCCCTCTTCAAAACCTGGGGATACTCCCTGGATATCGAAAAAATGTGTATTTTGAGCCGATTCGCCGAACGCGAGGTTCCTCTGAACTTTGCCCCGGCCCGCTCCCGGTTCGTGCAGAGCCGGCCCCGGTGCAAGGAAACCTACATCACCCAGGCCTATCTGGACATGATCCGCAGCGCGGAAAAAGAGATCATCATTGTCAACGCCTATTTCATTCCGTCGGCGGACATCATCCAGGCGCTCCAGGAGGCTGTTACCCAAAGAAACGTGGCAGTCACCATCCTGACCAACAGTGCCGCGACCAACAATCATGGCAACGCCCAGATCGTGGCCCGTTCCCTGTATCATAATCTGCTGCGGATCAACTCGCCCAAAACGCCGGGCAGTATCGCCATTCATGAATGGCGGGGAGATTTACATGGCGAAGGCACCCTGCATGCCAAATTCGCCGTATTTGATTGCCGGGCGCTGGTGGTCGGGGCCTACAACCTGGATCCCCGGGGACACAGCCTGAACAGTGAAACCGTCATCGTCCTCGAAAGTCCGGTGCTGGCAAAATCCCTGCGTCACCGGGTTTTTGAAAAAGACCTGCCCAAAACCCAACAAATCACCCGGGAGCAGGCCAAGCGGTTTCAACAGCCCCCGCGTCTGCTCAAATCCCTCAAGCTTAAACTGGCCACCTTATTCAAAAGCCAGTTGTAACTTTCCCAGTAGCCCGGATATTTCATGAAATATTCGGGGTAGTCGCCCGGAAGACCACCGTCCCGGGGACGTCCTTAAAAAATCAGAAACACTCATTACAGGCTATAAAATCAACTTCTTGGCCCAGACTGGGAATGTTGTTATAGATTTTATGAATACATATCCAATATTAAATCAATATTAACTATTTGACTTATAACCTCCGGGCATGAAATGTGATTATTTTAAGCTGAAGACAAGGAGTGATGCATGAGAAAGAATCTTTTCGCGACAAGATGGGGGATTATTGGCGTGGGAGCCGTTATCGGCATTCTGGCGCCGCTCCTGCAGAAACTTGGCAACCCCGGTAACATGGGTATCTGCGTGGCCTGCTTTGAACGGGATATCGCCGGGGCCGTGGGGCTTCACCGGGCCGGGGTGGTACAATACCTTCGACCGGAAATCATCGGGTTT
>JAWOCW010000063.1:0-5342 GCA_046483615.1 Desulfosudaceae bacterium | reverse complement strand
TGGCGGCCAGATCGACCAGATTTACCTGGGCGCCCTCTGCTTCGGCTGTTTCTTTGATCGTCCCGGCTACCCGCAGGGTGGTTCCGGCCGGCGAGGCCAGCACGATCCAGACCTTCTGTTTTTTAGTCATGATAATTACTCTTGGTTTTATTAATTATTAATTGATGAAATATCCGGTTAATGGAAACGTTTCCCATCAACCGGCGAATCTTATTTTCAGGCGGTATTGCTCAGCACTTCACCACACACCTGGTTTCTTCCCTGGGCCTTACCCAGATAGAGCGCTTTGTCGGCAATATCCAGGGCCAGCAGCGGTTCATTGGCTTCGTCCGGGACACTGGTCACGCCAACGGTAATGGTTAAACGGGAAGGCGAAGCCTCCTTGACGTCTTCACTGAAATCAAACTCTTCTACTGCCCGGCGCAATTTTTCTCCGACGATAAGAGCGTCTGCTTTCCGCGTCTCAGGCAACAGTACCAGGAACTCTTCTCCGCCATAACGGGCGACCACGTCAATCTTCCTCAGATTGTCCAAAAAGATTCCGGCCAGACTCTTCAAAGCCCGGTCTCCCCGCAAATGACCAAAGGTGTCATTGTATTCCTTGAAATGATCAATGTCCACCATCAAAAGAGAGATAGTGCGGCGGTATCGCCGGGAGCGGTAGATTTCCCGTTCAAACCGTTCAAAAAAATAACGGCGGTTGTACAAGCCAGTCAATTCATCCTTGCGGATCAGCTCCTGGGTCTGCTGAAAGGAGAGGGCGTTGGTAATGGCGATGGCGACATGCTCGGCGACAGCCGTGAACAGACGCATGTCAGAACTCGAGAAACCGTTAACAACCGGTTTATGAACATTCAGCACCCCGATAGTCCCCCCCTGGTTGTTAACCAGGGGAATCCCCAGAAAACTGCCTTCCTTGATACCGCTGTTGGCAAAATAAAAGAAATCTTCTTCCTGGCTGATGTCATTTAAAAGGAGCGGTTTACCGCCGGCAATAACCCGGCCGGCAATGCCCTCGTTTACGTCTATCTCCCCGTGCATCAAAACCGACTCAGGCATGCCGTGACTGGCCCTGATCTGCAACTTCTGACGCTCCTGGTCCAGAAACATCAGGCAATACTGATCAACATTAAGTGATTCGCCGATCAAGCCCACCACCAGATCAAACAGGTCGCTTACCTGCAAAGAGGTGCTTAACATGCGGCTGATGTTGTACAGGGTATAAAGCTCCAGCACCCGTTCATTTAAAATACTGTTAGTCTTTAAAAGCTTTTCATACCTGGTTTCCAGGTCTTCACTACTGTCCGGTATTCCCAGCTGTTCAGCCGGTACGTCACTCATTGGTCATCCCCCCGCTCGATTCTCCATATAATTGCCGCCTGGATTAAAGCCTGGTTGACCATAAACAAATCAACCCTGTCAATAATCACCCGCCCGCCCATAATCAATCAACCGATCAACCGTAATCAACCGATCAACCGATTGATTTAGCATCGTTTTTAAACCATACCCCCAAAGCGGCAGATTATCAGAGTTAAAAAGGATGTCAAGCAAATCCTTCTTTTGATAGTCTCCTGAAAAGCCCCCGGGAATCATCCGGAAAATATTTCTGGATGGAGACATCCCGATCAATCAGGGTTAAGAAGGTTTGCTTTTGCCGGCTGAATCGGGATGGGAGGTGATCTCGTCCCGGACTGCCCGTTCGGCCAGGAAGGACAGCGGACCGGAAAATTGTTTCACGTAACGGCTGATACCTACCCGGAAAAAGACCGGCAGTTGCTTCAGGGCGGCCCAGATGCTGCCATGCTGACTCCTCCGGATGACCCGGAAATATGCCACTGGCTCCATGACCAGGGCCGAGACCAGACCGGCCAGGGTCAGCCTGATCCGGAATCGCGAAGACGGCTGCCCGGCTTCGGCCGCCAGCTTTCGGACCAGCCCCGGCGGCATGTATCCGGACAGGCGAATAATCCGGTTCAAAAAGGTGGGCTGATAGCGATGATAATTTTTACGCAGATAATCCTCGGCCAGTTCCGGATAATCGGGAATGATCCGCTCCCGTAAGGCGGTGCCCGGATACAGCGTCAGGGAAAACAACTGAAGGAAAAAGGGTCTCGGCACGGCTGTCAATAATGCCACGGTTTTTTGACGGTCCGCGTCGCTTTCCAGGGGATTGTCCACGATAATATCATAATAAGCGGCTATGCCCAGCTTATTGACCAGTTGAGCCGCTTCCAGGAACTGCCTGCCGGTGGACCGCCGGTTGTAGACGCCTTTTAAAATACTGTCGTTGCCGCTCTGCAATCCCAGAGAAATCCAGGCCAGCCCGGCTGCCTGTAATTGTTTCAGCCTGGTTTCATTAATGAAAGACGGGATGCACCGGACTATAAAGGGCCGGCCCACCTCCTTCTGATAAGCCCGACAGAAATCACGCAGGTATTCATCGGAACAGGCCAGGAAGCAATCATCCTGAAAATTGATGTAATAAATCCCGGGATTGTCCCGGATAGCCCGGGATAATTCGGCAATAATGTCCGGCACACTCCGGCGCCGAACCTTTTTGGCGTCATATAACCGCGCCAGAAAATCATTGCAGCAGTAAGCGCAGGAAAAGGGGCAGCCGCGGCTGCCCATAATGCTGTAAACGGTACCACGCCAACGGGCATAATGTTTAAAAAGGGATTTATCCAGGGGAACAATGCTGCCCCGGTGAGCGACATAAGCAGGGGAAGGCCGATGTCCGCAAGGCGGCAGAGCGTCTAAATCTTCAAGCAGTGGAGCCAGGGGGGTGGGGATAAGCCGCTCTTCCCTGACATGCCACAGGTTGGCAATTCCTTCGATATGATTGCCCTGTCGCAATGAATCGGCCAGGGCTGCCACCGCCGCTTCGCCCTCTCCGACACAGACATAATCAGCGTGTTCCAGGCACATTTCCGGCGCGATAGTAGCATGAACGCCGCCCCAGATGACCGGCACCTCCGGAAAGTTCTGTTTGAGACGCCCGGTCAACCGGGCCGCGGCCGAATATTCATGGGACATGAGGCTGATACCGATGAACTTCGGCAGCCGGCTCTCCACGAAGGTGGTGATGCTGTCCAGCAGTTTCCCGTCTTGGCCATCGCAGCCGGGCAGATAAAGCAGGATGGAACTGAAGCCCTTGTTCAGCAGCACCTGGTGCAGCTGTTTCAGCCCGATGGTATCAAGGTCGACTTGCGGGGAGATCAAAAGGGCGTCTGTGCCGGAACGGTTCACGCCTCCTCCGTTAACCCGGATATTTCATGATTTTTTTTGAAAAACACTATTTTATTGTATTATTTCAATTATTTATATTTTTTTAGCAGTCATTCCAAAATTACAAATTGTCATTTCAGATTTAAAGATTCGGGTTAAATCGATTTTTCTTGACTGATCACTGCAAACGAACTATGATTTTATTCAAACAATTTTCACAGCCAGCAGAGAACACTACTCTACCCCATCTAAACCTGATTTTGAAAACTGCGCTTGCTGCCTTGCCTTCTGTTGTACTTATTTGATCTTAACCAATTGCGGCGGGGACCGTCAACCGGATTCCGTGGCAATGAGTTGATCATATAGATTCTGGTAGATTCTGGTAGATTCTGATAGATTCTGGTCGCTGCAGGTCATACCGCTTCGGGTTGGTTAAGAGCCCTTTGCAAAACCGGATAAAAGGGACGCTCCGAAGAGACAAACGGGAGTTAAGCGGAGCAAAAATCCGGCAGCCCTTGCATAGAAGGAGGTGGCGCTATGAGTGATACTACCATCATCAATCCCGTCATCAGGGATGAATCACTTTCCGAAAAGAGTGAAGGTCCGGATAAGCAGCAGGAACAGCAGCAGACCACCTTACCATCCAGCAGCCACAGCCTGCCTCTGTGCACCCGCCGGTCTCACCCCCGGATTTACCGCAAAGCGTATATCCGCTATTCCCGGCACCGTTCCCGGCATGCGCATGAAGCCGTCATGCACAACGAAAGCGGAGGGGGAATGTATTTTGAAACCCGCGACCGTCTGGCACCAGGCACCAAAATATACATCACTTTTGATAACGGCCTTTACCTGGATGAAAACGGTCCCCTGGATTTCTTTGCCGCTGAAGTGAAATGGTGCGTCCCGGTCAATCACAGCACGGGCCTCCGCTATGGCGTCGGCGTTCAATATTCCCGACCGATCCTGCACTGACCCTGCACTGACCCGCAGGAAAACGCCCGGCCCCGCCCCCGTCTGATTCTGCTCCCAACTCAGGAAAATGGAGTCTCCAGCCGATTCAACGTTCAAGCATAACCGCGGACGGACGGCCGCCCCGGGGAAAAGACACCAGCGCCCCGCCCCCTGCTTTTCCGATGCTGCAATTAACCACCAGCGTGCTTCCCAGATACGCGGTACCGGCATTTTCATGAATATGGCCGCAGATCAGAACCGGCGGCTGTTGCGTCAGCACCAGCCGCCGCAGAGCCGAGGAGCCGGCTGAAAAACGCCCGGCCACCTTATCCAGAACGCCCCGTGGCGGAGGATGGGTGACCAGAACCGAAACATCCTGAAAAAAAGAAAGGTGTTTCTGGACAAAAGCGGCTTCAGCGACACCAAGACGGGACGCCAGGGGCAACAGACAGGTACCGCTGATGCCGGAAAAGCAGCCGGCTTTTAACCGGACTTTACGCAAATGCAGGGGGTGAACCGAAGGGCCCGGCCAGAGTTTGGCCTCGGTCCGGGCCCGGTCGCTGTTGCCGCGAATTACCAGGACGGGTAGCGGCATTTCGGCCAGCTGAACGGCGGAACGGTTCTGGGAAAAAAATCCGCCGATATCACCGGCAAGGACTATGGCATCCGCTTTTGTTTCAACGGCTTTGGCTCTGACCAGATCAAAGTTCTCACTCCGGCCATGGATATCTGCCGCCGCGTATATTTTCATAAACCGATTACCAGATCGACGGATAATATATTATTTTTACTGAAATCTCCGGTTTAATATTCATCCCCTACTTCTTCATCATCACCGTCAAGTATAGCCAGTGCTTCTTCAATGCTGTTGACATTCTGGGCGTGATACCCGATTCCCATGGAGGAGCGGTCGAATTGTAAGTGGCCCCAGCTGTCAAACCGCCTGACCACGCGAACCACCCTGGACATGCCGGCCTGAACCAGGAATTCCTGGACTCCCTGAATATAAACTTCCAGGTCCTTGTCCAGCAACTCGTAATCCCGCATATCCGTCAGGCAGGTAAACCCCCGTTGAAGAGATTCACAGGCCTCCCTGATCTTGTCTCCTACCTCCGTGATTTCATCGTCACTGTCAAGCCGTTCCAGAGTCAGGTAAAGCC
>JAWOCW010000061.1:0-6860 GCA_046483615.1 Desulfosudaceae bacterium | reverse complement strand
CCATATCACCCATCTTGATGGTGCAGGTGGCCTGGTCTGCCGCGCCCTGGTTGACGGTGCAGGTCTGATCCTTGACCAGGCAATGCCATTCCCCGCCTCCTCCGCCGGAAATGATGAAATTAAAAACCACGTCCACGCCGGCCGCCGCGTCCTTGTCAAAATGATCGGGCATGGAATCAAAATATTCCGATACCGAACCGGCCCCCGCCGAGGTTTCCGCGGCTGCTTCGGTTTCGCCCCCGTCCGCCTGGGGCGGCGCCGTCAGGGCCGTCAGCACGTCACCGACCTGGTCGTTGAGCTGCCAGTATTCCCGGCCGTTTTTCAGGGAACTGATGCGGGTGAAATTATCCCGGATATCTTCTGCCGAGGGGAAATCCTTGTCCCCGCCGTCGAGGACCGCGCCCGGACCGGTAACCAGCCCCGCCCGGTTGAAAAAGCCCATGCCGGCGTTGTAAATGCTGCCGTTGACCGGGCAGCGCTCGCTGCACAGGTAAAGGGCCATGGCGCTGACGAATTCCGGATCCATTTTCTCAAAAATATCCGGCGGCATAATGTCTTCGGTCAAACGGGAGGCCGCGATCGGCGCGATGGTGTTGACCTTGATATCATATTTGGCGCCTTCGATCTTGAGCGTGTTCATGAAACCGACCAGGGCCATCTTGGCCGAAGAATAATTGGTCTGACCGAAATTTCCATACAGTCCGGCGGCCGAGGTGGTCATGAGAATCCGACCGTAACCCTTGTCTTTCATTACCTTGAAAGCCGGCCGGGTAACGTGGTAGGCCCCGTGTAAATGTACGTCCAGCACAGCCTGCCAGTTTTCCGGTTCCATTTTGACAAAGCTCTTGTCGCGCAGAATGCCGGCGTTATTGATGACGATATCAACCGTTCCGAAAGCGTCCAGAGCCGATTGAATAATCGCCTGGCCGCCCTCGGGAGTGGCCACGTTGTCGTAGTTGGCTACCGCTTCTCCGCCGGCGGCCTTGATCTCCTCAACCACCTTGTCGGCCGCCGAGGAAGAGCCTTTACCGCTGCCGTCCCGGGCGCCGCCCAGATCGTTAACCACCACTTTGGCCCCGCGGGCGGCCAGCTGCAGGGCGTAGGTCCGGCCCAACCCGCCGCCGGCGCCGGTAATAACGGCTACCCGGTCGTCAAAGCGGACTTCGTCTTTGGGAATGTCGCCATATTCAAAAACACCCAGGTCGATGACGGTGTCCCCGGTTTTGGGGTTGACCACCCGCCACAGGGCCCGGCCGTCGCTTTCTTTCCATATTTGCAGCTTGATGGGATCACCGGGCATCAAGGGGCGTGAAAAACGACAGGCCATGCGCCGGGCCTTTTCCGGCTGCCCCGGAATCAAATTGTCTATCAAAAGGCGGCAGGCGAAACCGTGGGTGCACAGGCCGTGCAGAATCGGTTTCTCAAAGCCGGCCATTTTGGCGAAATCCTTATCCACGTGCAGCGGATTGACATCACCGGAAAGTCTGTATATAAGCGGCTGATCTTCCGAGGTTTGATCCTCGACCTCGATATCCGGTTGCCGCTCCGGAATAACGACCTCATTCTTAGGCGCGTTTTTGCCCCCGAAGCCGCCGTCAAATCTGGCAAACAGGGTAATGATGCTGGTAAACATCTTTTCGCCGTTGGAATGCCAGGTCTCGCTTTGACCGACAATAATGGCGCCCTTGTCACCTTTATCGTAAATATCCGTGATCTGCCCCTCGGTTTTCAAGGAGCCTTCGGTGGGGATGGGGTTATGGAAAATCAGTTCCTGCTCGGCGTGCAGCAGCCCCGCCAGATTCAGCTCCGTTTCCAAAGCGATCTTGGTCAGAAATTCAAAAATAGCCGCGATGGAAAAACTCGGAATAACCTTCAAATCCTTTTCGTAACAATATTCCAGATTTGAAAATCCGGCTCCCACGCCCAAAGCATAGAGAACCACGTCTTTCCAGGTGTAATCGCGGGTAACCGGTCCCAGTTTTTTCCCAACGGCATCCAGCTTTAATGCCATGACCTACCTCCTTCATTATGAATTGATTAACAATTGCGCCTGAGAACGAATGCTAAAGACTGACTGACCTCACCCCCCTTTTTTATTTAAGCCGATCTCAGCCGCCGCCGGCATGGCAGGTACGGCCCGGCTTGTTAAGGGACAAATCATTCCCGTTCCGCCGTTACGTCTCATTTTAACCGGGCTCACGGGTAAAAGCGGGAATTAGTATAAACTTGAGTGTTTCCTTGACCACTTTCACGTACTGATCGGATTCCACATCCAGGATCGGCCGCAGAAAATTTTCCCCGGAAGTAAAACTGAACAGGGAAAGAACCATGGCCATTACCCTGGCCTTGGCCGAGGCGGTGATGGCGCTCTTGTCCATGGCCAGCCCCATGGCCACGGCGATATTGGAGATATAGTCTGAAATGGCCACGCCCAGATCCTGGGTCTCCCGTGAACGCATGAAAGAAGAAAACAGAATCAGGCGGGTGACTTCGATATTGTCAAAAAGATAGTCACACATGTCGTCAATGGCCACTTCCAGACGACGCCGCAGCGACTGTCCACGCACGTCCCGTTCGATAGCCTTCAGCTTTTTATCTATTTCATTGTTAAAATTTTCCAGTACGGCCTGGTAAAGTTCTTTTTTCTCCCCCCAGTGATAATAAAGCGTGGAAATATCAATGCCCACGTCGCGGGCGATCATGCGGGTGGTCGTGCCGTCGTAACCATAAGCGGCAAAGAGCTTCTGGGCGGAGGAAAAGATGCGGGCTTTCATGGAATCCGGTTGGGAAAGGGCTTTTTCAAGAATTGTGGCCACCAGCGCTTCCTTTTTATAAAATTTTCAAAGTATCCTGAGGACGTTTTTGCGAAAAATGGATCGGCTGACTTTCACTCCGGCAACCCCCGTATAATCAACTGACATAATCAACTGACATCATCCCCTGGCATTGTCCCCTGACCATTGTCCACCGACATTGTCCAACCCATCGCTTCCATAATTTGATGGAAGCATGATAAACACTCCCGAATATTCCTGTCAAGTTTTTTTTATATATGCTCACCCATCCGTTAATCGGTTGCAATTTTAATTATTTAACTTATAATCACAGGCTGAAACCGGCTTTAACAAAGGAGAAGCAAATATGTCATCATGGCGGGAGATTGAAGCAACAGCCGACGAAAACGGTTTTATACCGGAACAAATCTACGCGCCACAGGCTGAGCGCTTCCCGATTTGTCCGGCCCCTGATCCAGAACGCCTGAAACAGGAAAAGGAGACCTGGAGGATCTATTTGTCGTCCCGTCGCCGGCGTAAAAAGACCCAGGTTTACAACGAATTGTTTCGTTACGAATGGGTTGAAGGCCGAAAAAGAAAGGGTTTCTGGCAAAATATCGAAAAGGCTCTGAAGCTGGCCGCGACCGGCGCAACGCCGGTCATAACTATTCCTTCGGCTGGTACCGGGCGTGATTTAATCAAAGTCGGTCTGGCCAGTGGTATTTTTGAATCAACGGCACCTCCCAGAATCAGAGGCACCTGCCGGGAAATCGCGGTGGACTATATGCGGCTGGCCAAACCCGGAGCCAGGATCATGCTGACCGAATATGACCAAAACAGCCTGGCCTCTATTCAGGAGACGGTGACCGCCCTGATCGAAAAAGGCGCCCTGACCAGGGAAATGGTTGCTATCCGGAAATGGGATTTCAGGCAGGTCGCGCCTCTGGCATCAGACAGCCAGGATATCATCGTTTTTTCCCTGGTCGGCAATTACGCCACTATTGAGGAACAACCCCTGATCCTGCGCGAACTCGCCCGGTGCGTCAAGCCGGGAGGATACCTGATCGCCTCCACCATGACCGACAAGATCAGCTTTAATACCACCAACACCCTGAAAGGCAGATTAAGACTCGCCCTGACTATGCCTCTGGTCATACCGGTTGCCCTTGATTTTATCCCCTGGCAGGTTCGCTGGGGAAAAATGGCGGCGGAAATGCATAACCAGGGCTACTGGAAAAATGTGCCGGCCTCTGTCTGGATGGACTTCCTGCGGCCGGCCGGGATGAAAGAGGTGACTATCTATCCGGGGCCCTCGAAATTTCTGCCGGTGGAAGTCCTGGTGGCCCGGAAGCTCCCCACCTCGTAAAGCAATCATCAGCAGAGGCCTGACAGGTCCGCGCCTTAACCCGGATATTTCACGAATTTTTTCGACATGTAACTGGTTGAAATTCCATAAACAGCCAATGACAATTTGTATTTTGAAAAAGAGCCAGAAATTATCAATAACGATTTGAAGTTTATCGGTTAAGCAACTATAGTCGAAAAAATTCATGAAATATCCGGGTTAACCGGCCAGCTTCTCCATGACTTCCCCGGCGGCCCGGATGGTTTCCTCTATGTCTTTTTCAGTGTGAGCCGTGGAAATAAAAACAGCTTCGAACTGCGATGGCGCCAGGTAAATGCCGCGCTCAAGCATGCCCCGGTACCAGGCGGAAAACCTGTCCAGATCGCTGGCTTTGGCGCTGACAAAGTCCGTCACCGGCTGATCAGCAAAAAACATCCCCAGCATGGCTCCGACGGCGTTGATCCGGACCTTGAGGCCCGCTTTTTCCGCTGCCGCGCCCAGCCCGGTCACCAATTGCTCTGATTTGCCCTGCAGATCGCCATACACGCCCACCGTTTGCAGCTCCCGGAGCGTGGCTAAACCGGCCGCCATGGCCACGGGGTTGCCGGAAAGGGTCCCGGCCTGATAGACATTGCCTTCCGGAGCGATATGGCTCATGATCTCCCGGCTGGCGCCATAGGCGCCTACCGGCATGCCGCCGCCGATAATCTTACCCAGGCAGGTAATATCCGGCAAAACTCCGTAAAACTCCTGAGCGCCGCCATAAGCCACCCGGAAACCGCTCATGACCTCGTCAAATATGAGCAGGCTGCCGGCCTGGCTGGTGACTGTCCGCAAAGTCTCCAGAAAACCAGGTTCCGGCGGCACCAGCCCCATGTTGCCGGCCACCGGCTCCACTATTACGGCGGCGATTTCCGCGCCCCGTTCGGCAAATAGTTGCTGGACGGCCTGATTGTCGTTATAGGGCAGAGAGAGGGTGTTTTTTATAACATCGGACGGTACCCCGGGACTGCCGGGAATGCCCTGGGTAGCCACGCCGGAACCGGCATCAACCAGCAGGGTATCGGCATGACCGTGATAACAGCCGTCAAACTTGACTACCACGTTCCGGCCGGTCACGGCCCGGGCCAGGCGGACGGCGCTCATGGTAGCCTCAGTGCCGGAGTTGACCATGCGAACCATTTCCAGGGAAGGAACAGCTTCAATAATCATGGCGGCCAGTTCCACTTCCAGGTCGGTGGAAGCGCCGAAACTCAAACCCCGTTCCAGGGCCGCCGCCACCGCTTTCATCACCTCGGGATGACGATGGCCGACAATCATCGGCCCCCAGGAACCGATATAATCAATATACTGATTGTCATCGGCATCGACTATCCGGGAACCCCGGGCTCGATCAATAAACAGCGGGGCAGCCCCGACCGACTTGCCTGATCTGACCGGGCTGTTGACTCCTCCTGGAATAATGGCCGCCGCTTTCGCGAACAAGCCTTCAGACTGTTCATGTTTCATATTGTTCCACCTTTTTTTTGACGACTTCTTCCAAAGTTCAGATTGGGACGGCTTTGCGAAAAGTCCAAGATCAAAGCGCGCCTTATTTTGAGGAAGACAGTCACGCCCTTGGCGTGATGAAATTCCGAGAAATACGGTGCAACGCGCCCGGCCGCCATGCGGTAATTGGTCTTTTTACGAAGCCGTCTTTCTTAACTGTCTTTCTTAACTTGACACGATTTGTCCGGCAGGCATAAAAATATCAAAAAAGACTCTCTCCGGTCAAGAACAGGCTGGCCGCAAATGGCTGACCGGACAATTAATTTATAACCCGCCGGCAATCTTTTTTTGAGGATTATTTAATGGCAACGACCAAAGCGAATAAAAAACTGGCTAAACTGATCGGGTACATGCTGGGGCACGCGCCGGGAGAATTCGGCCTGGTCACTGACAGCGAGGGATTCGTAAAAACCAGTGAATTGCTGAAAGCCATCAATGAAGAAGAGGGCTGGGGGCATGTCCGGCCGGCGCTTTTGAATGAATTGCGGCTGACCCTGCCGCAGGTTCCCTTTGAAATCAGGGATGATATTATCCGCGCCAATGACCGGCAGCGCCTGCCCGCCCGGATTCCGGAGGAGGGGCCGCCACCGCTGCTGTATACCTGTATCCGCCGCAAGGCCCTGGCCCATGTTAATCGCGAGGGGATATCTCCGACGCATCACCAAAAAATAATTCTGGCGCCGAACAAGGAGCTGGCCGAGAGAATCGGCCGCCGCCGGGACGCCCAACCGGCCCTGCTGACCGTGTCCACGGAAACGGCTCTCAGCCGGGGCATTGTTTTCTTCAAAGCTGACCCGCCCCTGCTGGTGACAGATTTTATCCCGCCGGACTGCTTTACCGCTCCCCCCCTGCCCAAAGAAAAAGCGGCCGCCACCAGACCCGGTAAAAAACCGGCCCCGGCCAAAAATAAGCAGCCGGGCGATCAGGCGGGTTCCTTTGCCATGAAACCGGAGGCTGCGGCTGTGGCGGGTGGAAAGAATAAAAAGAAAAACGAAAAAGATCCTTCCTGGAAAAAAGAACGGAAAAAACTCAGGCGGGACAAACAAAAGGGCTGGCCGGACCGGGATCAATAAACCAGGCCAGATAAAAAAGATGGCTTTGTAAAAAGTCCAATTGCCGCAAGGCGGCCGACTTCGTTGCAGCGTTTTTCTCGGAATTTCACGTACTGCTAAGTACGCTGCATTCCTTGAAAA